>JBAPYD010000401.1:0-4152 GCA_049284555.1 Chromatiaceae bacterium
CGGCCACGGAGACCGCGGCGAGTCTGGCGCAACGGGCCGATCCCCGGGTGGCCGATTTCGTCCCTCCGGGCCGGATGATTCCGGGCACCCCGATCGGGGGGCTCCGCCTCCATGCCCCGCGAATCGATGGGGAGCGGTGCACCGGCTGCGATGCCTGCGTCCGGCTGTGTCCCCACGCGGCCATTCGGTCCGAGGCGCGAGCCTATCTGTTCGACCCCGATGGCTGCACGGGCTGCGGAATCTGCGTGGACGCCTGCGTGACTGGCGCCGTATCGATCCAGCCCCAGGACCCCTCGCCGCCGACCCGGCTGCCCCTCCACGAGCGCCGCTGTCGCGGTTGCGGGGCAGCGTTCCGTACCCCCGAGGCGCGCACGGAATCCAAAGCGCTGTGCCCGATCTGCGCGACCACGGGCCATCACGAGCGACTCTATCAAGTGCTCGCCTGAGCGCCGTCCGCCCGGCGCCCGTCCGGTGCAGGCACGGTCCCCGAGGAGCGATGGCCTTGCCGGCCGCCGGGTGCTTCAATGACCCGGTCGGCCGCGACGCTACCTGGACGATTCTCGGGAGGTCTCATGTTCCTGACCGCGGGGCCTCGCCCCCCTTTGACCACCCGGGGCCGTCTCGGGTGTCTCCTCTTGTTTCTCGCCGCCCTTGCCGCGGGCGCCCCCGCCCTCGCGGAGCCGCGGGCGGCTGCCGGTTCGCCCCTGGACCTGCCCAAGGGTCTCGATTGGTTGAACGTGCCCGGGCCCCTGACGGCTGGAGACCTGCGTGGCAGGGTGGTCATCCTGGATTTCTGGACCTACGGCTGCATCAATTGCATCCACGTGGCCGAGGAGCTGCGACGCCTGGAGGACCGCTTCGGCCCCCGGCTGGTCGTGATCGGTGTGCACTCCCCCAAGTTCGACCACGAGCGGAACCTGGAGGCCCTGCGCAGCACGGTCGTGCGCCTCGATCGCCGCCACCCGATCGTCAGTGACCCCGACTGGCGCCTGATGGAGCGCTATGGCGTCCGCGCCTGGCCGACCCTGGCGGTGTTCGCCCCGGACGGAAGCTGGATCGGCAAGGTCAGTGGCGAGGGGCACGAGGAGCGGCTGGCTCGCGTGATCGAGCGGGTCGCGGAGCGCTACCGGGGAGACCTGAACGACCAGCCCCTGCCCCTCTCATTGGAGAAGGACCGCTTTGCGGCCGCCCTGCTCGCGGCCCCGGGCAAGATCGCGGTCTCGAAGGACGGCAGCCGCGTGGCCGTCAGCGACACGCTGCACCACCGAGTCATCCTGGCCGCCCCGGACGGAAAGATCCTTCAGGTCTTCGGTAGCGGGGACCCGGGCCAGCGCGACGGTCCGCGGGAGGAGGCCCAGTTCAGGGCGCCTCAGGGACTCGCGTTTATCGACGATATGCTGCTGGTCGCCGACGCGGGGAACCACCAGGTCCGGTCCTTGGACCTGAGCAGCGGACGGGTCCGGACGCTGGCCGGGACGGGGCGCGTTGGCCGGTCCCGGCAGGACGGCGAGCAGGACGCCCTGCACCTGGACCTGCGCTCGCCCTGGGACCTCGCCGTCCGGGACGGGCAGGCCTACATCGCCATGGCGGGCAGCCATCAGATCTGGCGCATGGGGCTTGGCAGCGGGAAGATTTCCGTCTACGCGGGCTCCGGGCGGGAAGGCGTGGAGACCGGTCCGCTGCGGGAGGCGAGCTTCAGCCAGCCGAGCGGGCTCGCGCTGATGGGGGACGATCTGTACGTCGCGGACGCGGAGGCATCGGCCGTCCGACGCGTGCGCCTGGATCGGGGCCTGGTGGAGAACCTCGTGGGCACGGGGCTGTTCGACTTCGGCGACCGGGACGGGCCCCTGGATCAGGCCCAGCTACAGCATGTCGCCGGGATTGGGGCCCTCGACTCCCACCGTCTCGCCATCGCCGACACCTACAACCACAGGGTCAAGGTCCTCGACCTCCAGGCCGGTACCCTGACCACGGTCCTCGGGACGGGGAGTCCCGGATCCCGGCTGGCCGGTCGGGCGGACACGCAGCTGAACGAGCCCTCGGGCCTTGCCTTCATCGACGGACGGCTACTCGTGGCCGATACGAACAATCACCGGATCATCAGCTGGCAACTGGAATCCGATCGGGTCGAGGAGTGGCGCTTGAGGCATTGACGCCCGGCGATGCGTTGCCAGGGTTGCTGGCGAGCCCCCTCAGTAGAGCGCATTCATCATCCGTGCCCGGTAGCGGCTGACCAGGTCTCCGGAGCCGCCGAGGAGGTCGAAGATCGCGACCATGCCCTTGCGGCCCGCGTCCTCGCCATAGGCCCGATCCCGCCGCACTAGATCGAGCAAGAGATCCAGCGCGGACTCGTAATCCCCCGCCATCACCCGATGAGCCGCGAGCTGGTAGCGGGCCTCGCTGTCCCTGGGGTCGGCCGCGAGCCGACGCTCCAGGTCCGACGGGGCGGGCGCCCCCGCGAGGGCGGAGGCAAAGAGCAGCTGGCCGCGCAGCGCCACCACCTCCGGGTCGTGGGCGAGCTCGATTGGCAGCCCGTCGATGGCGGACTGGGCCTCCTCGGTCCGCCCCTGGGCGGCGGCGATCTGGATGTCGGCCAGGGCCACCCGGGGGTTCTCGGGATCCTCCGCCCGCGCCCGCGCGATCAGGTCCTGGGCCCGATCGAGATCGCCGGCCGCCAGCATCCCCTGCGCCTGCGCAAGGAGACCGTCGGAGGCCCGCGGCAGATGGCGGTCCAGAAACTCCCGGATCTGGGGCTCGGGAAGGGCCCCCATGAATTGATCCACCGGCCTGCCGTCCTTGAAGACTTGGACGGTGGGCAGGCTGCGAATGCCGAATTGGGCCGCAAGGGCTTGCTCTTCCTCGGTGTTGAGCTTGCCCAGGATGAAGCGGCCCCTGTATTCCTCCGCCAGCTTGGCGAGGATGGGCATCAGCATCCTGCAGGGGGCGCACCAGTCGGCCCAGAAGTCCACCAGGACGGGGCGGTCGAAGGAGCCGTCGATCACCACGGACTCGAAATTGTCGGCGTTGAGGGTGACGATGAAGGGCGAGTCGGCCATGGGTCGCTTCCTGGGGATCCGGATGTTCGTTGGGGGGTCACCGGCTGGCGCCCCTGTCTGTGAGGGAAAAGTATTGCTCCCGCTGGGGTGATTCAAGCCGGCCCCGGCGCCGGAGGGGCGCCCGTGGCCCGGACGGGAGGCGCAACGAATCAGCAGCGCCCTAGGGCCCTGGCCGCTCCGTCCAGGCGAGCATCTCCCGCGCATGGTCCCGGGTGCGCTGGGTGATCTCGGTGCCACCGAGCATGCGGGCGATCTCCTCCACCCGGGCATCGGGCCCCAGGGGCTCGACGCGGGTGTGGGTCTCTCCGTGGCGCGTCTCCTTGCGTACCCGCAGCTGATGATGGGCCTGGGCCGCCACCTGGGGCAGATGGGTCACGCAGAGGACCTGGCGGGCCTCCCCGAGGCGCCTCAGCAGGCGGCCCACGATCTCCGCCACGCCACCCCCGATTCCCACGTCCACCTCGTCGAAGACCAGGGTCGGGACGCGGCCGCACTCGGCGGTGGCCACCTGGATCCCGAGGCTGATGCGGGAGAGCTCCCCGCCCGAGGCGACCCGGGCCAGGGGCTGCAGGGGCTGGCCCGGGTTGGCGCTGACCAGGAGCCCGATGCGCTCCAGTCCGCCGGGACCCGCGGAGTCCGACGGGAGGGGTTCCATCGAGACCGCGAACCGGCCTCCCGCCATGCCGAGCTGCTGCATGGATTCGGTCACCGTCTCACCGAGCCGGTCTCCCGCGGTCTGCCGCGCCTCGGTCAGCCGCCGGGCCTGCGCGAGGAAGTCGTCCCAGGCGCGGTCCCGCTCGGCGCGTAGCGCGTCCAGGTCCTGATCGGCGGATTCCAGGGACTCCAGCTCGGCGCGGCGCTCGGTCAGCAGGTCGGGAAGCCGCTCGGGCTGGATGCGGTGCTTGCGGGCGACGTCGTGGATCTGGGCCAGCCGCGTCTCCACCGCATCCAGGGTGGCCGGGTCCAGGTCCAGGCCGTCGAGGTAGTGACGCAGGGCGGTCGCGGCCTCCCGGGCGTGGATGGCGGCCCCTTCGATCAGCTCCTGGGACTCGCCCAGGCGGCCGTCGATGGCGGCCAGCTCGGCGATCTCCGAGGC
>JBAPYD010000402.1:0-3763 GCA_049284555.1 Chromatiaceae bacterium
CCCTGGTCACCGGCGACGGCGATCTCCTGGCCATTGCGGCCCAATCCATCCTGCCGATCCTCACACCGGCGCAGCTGCGCGAGACCTTGCGCGGCGAGTGACCAGCCCAACGCCGCCAGGTCGCCGATTTCCGCTGCATTCGCGCCCTACCCATGGTCTGTCCCGGCTTCCGCGCGGCATCTTCCCTCGCCCAGTGGTGGTGACAGCTACCCTCGGGCGCTATGCTTCGAGGCGGACGAGAACGGCGGCGACGGTCCATAGCCGCGGAGGTAACAGAGTGCGATCCACCTACATTGACCATGAGCACGGCGCCTACCGGGTGGCGGGGACCCGAGTCTCGCTGGATTCGGTGGTCTACGCCTACCTGAACGGTCAGACGGCGGAAGCCATTGCACAGGCTTTCCCCTTGGTGACACTGGAGCAGGTGTACGGAGCGCTCGCCTACTATCTGGCACACCGCGAGACGATCGACGCCTACCTGCGACAGGGCTCCCAGGACTTCGAGCGCCTTCGTCAGACTGCACGTGACGCGGACCCCATGTGGCACTACAAGCTCGAAGAGGCTCGGCGCTCGGCGGCCTGATCCCCGGGCTCGACTAGGCGGCTTTCCGCCGGCGCCATCCTGACGCTCGATGCCCGGGCGTCAAGGGTCCCTGCACTGCCGCTGAGTTGAGCCTGCACGGGAGTCGATCTGCGCCGCCCCCGATTTCCTCAGCATTCGCGCCTTTACCCGGGGCCGTCCCGAGTCTCCCGCAGCGGCAGCCTGACGCGGCATGACACCCCCTGTCGCCCCGGAAGTGTGCACCATGCGATCGCCTTGACCTCCGAGCCCATAACGCCCAGGATAAGTTAATCTGAAATCCTTACTTCCTTACTGGCGGGCGCACAGAGATGCTGGCAAAAAAGACATCCAAGAATCAGCTCACCTTACCGAAGGCCGTGGTAGCGAACTATCCCGACGTGGAGTACTTCGACGTGCGCGACGAGGACGGTCGCATCGTGCTGGTGCCGCTGCGGGCGAATCAGGCAGAAGCGGTCCGGGAGAAGCTGGCGCAGCTCGGCATCCGCGACGAGGACGTCGACGCGGCGCTCAAGTGGGCACGGTCTCGGTGATGCGACGCCTGGTGCTGGATACCAGCATCCTGGTCTCCGCCCTCCTCTTCCAGAATGGCCACCTGGCCTGGCTGCGGCGCTCCTGGCAGTCGCGCCGGATCTCGCCGTTGCTCTGCCGCGCGACGACGGATGAGCTTCTACGCGTGCTCACCTATCCCAAGTTTCGTCTGGATCGAAACGAGATCACGGCGCTGCTCGGAGACCTGCTCCCGTACGCGGAGACGGTCGATCAGCCCAAACCGGCCCCGGAGGCACCCCGCTGCCGGGATCCGGACAATCAGGTCTTCGTCGACCTCCTCATCGCCACCGGAGCCGACGCCCTGGCTACCGGCGACGGCGATCTCCTGGCCATTGCGGCCCGATCCAACCTGCCGATCCTCACACCGGCTCAGCTGCGCGAGACCTTGAGTGGCGAGTGACCAGGCCAACACCGCCGGGGCCCCGCATGTTGCGGGAGCGAGCCGACGTGAATGTAGCGCTTGTCCGCAACGACCTTCCCGATGCCGTCGGGACTCGGGTTGCGTAGTATCACTAGTGCACCTACCATACGGCAATGGGCAGCATCGAGAAGGCCCTGCAAGACGCTCGCGCAAACCCTGCGAATGTCCGTTTCGCGGATTTGCGTCGTCTATGCGAGCACCACTTCGGTACGCCACGACAGTCCGGCAGCCATCTCGTGTTCAAGACACCCTGTCCCGGCGACCCAAGGGTGAACATCCAGGACCGCCAAGGCAAGGCCAAGCCCTACCAAGTCAAGCAAGTGCTCGCGGCAATCGACAGGCTCGAAAATGGTTGATCCCAAACACTACACCTATCGCGTGATCTGGTCCGAAGAAGACGGCGAGTTCGTCGGCCTCTGCGCCGAGTTTCCGAGCCTGTCCCACCTGGCCGAGACCCAAGGTGCGGCGCTGGAAGGCATCACCAGCTTGGTTGCCGACATCGTCGCGGACATGCAAGCCGCCGGCGAGAGGCCACCCGCCCCTATCGCCGACCGCGAGTACTCCGGTCGATTCCAGGTGCGAATCACACCGGAGCTTCATCGCCGCCTGGCCATCCGGGCCGCCGAGGCCAACGTCAGCCTCAACCGGATCGTCAGCGATCAACTGGCGAAGCCGTAAGCGCGCGCACGGCTCCCGCGTCGCGTCACCCATTGCCGCCGTTCGGCTGCCGACACCGTTCCCGAAGCTCGTAGCCTGCTTTTCGGGGCAGCGAGGTCACAGGGTTATACTCAAGCTGTTCGAACCGGGGGCAGCCAATGTCGATCCAGCCAAAACCCCACTACAGCTTCGAAGACTACCTGGCCGCCGAGCGCGAATGCATCGACGCCAAGAACGAGTACGTCGCCGGCCAGGTCTTCGCGATGACCGGGGCGACCTATCGCCACAACCTGATCACGACCAATGTGGCGAGTGAGCTTCAGCAGCAGATCAAGACGCGCCCCTGTGTCGCCCTGTCCAGCGACATGCGCCTGCGCATCCAGACCGGAGACGCCTGCCTCTACCCCGACATCGTCGTCCTGTGCGACACACCCGCCTTCCACGACGGACGCAAGGATGTGCTCACCGACGCCACACTGGTGGCCGAGGTCCTCTCTCCCTCCACCGAGGGCTATGACCGCGGCGGCAAGTTCGCCCTCTACCGCGGTCTGCCGGGCCTGCGCCAATACCTGCTGATCGCCCAGGACCGCCTGGCCATGGATCTCTTTACCCGACAGGCGGACGGCCGCTGGGTCCTGGATGCGTTCACCGACATCGATGCGTCCATCTCGCTCGAATCCATCGGCTGTACGCTGCGGCTGAGGGAGGTCTACGACAAGGTCGCATTCGACTCCCTGGCGTGAGCACAGGCAGCGCTTCGAGCATGGGTCCGGAATAGTCTCCATCCCAACAAATCGTCGTTTGTAACCACCTCAAGCTGATCAGATCCTGGGCCGGCCGGCCCCGCTGCCGCTGGACCAGGATCTACTACGGGTGGCGCCCCAACGTTCCGGACGAAGGTGACAACCACCTCGTCGAGCTGGCCGTCGCCGGGGGAGCCCAGGCGATCGTGACACGGAACCTGCGGGATCTCGAACGGATGGACCTGCGATTTCCAGCACTCAAACTGATGACACCCGAAAACCTACTGCGGGAGGTACGAAAATGACCGCGCTCACCCTGGACCTGCCAGACGAGAAGCTCCGGCGACTGGAGGTCGTCGCCCGCGCCCGCGACACCAGCGTGGCCCGGCTCTTCGAGGAGATGTCCAGTGTCATGCTGGCCGAGGCCGACGCGGAGACCCGATTCCAGTTACGTGCGCAACGGGGAGCCGGAAAGGAAGTTCGTGGTTTGGAGTTGCTGAGGAAGGCCGCAGAAGGCAGTTCATAGACGAAAGCGGCACCCGGATCACCGCGCTGCTCGGCGACCTACTCTGCTATGGAGGGTGTCGCAATTGTGCCCTCCCTCTTGCAGGGGGAGGGTTGGGGTGGGGGTGGAGACCGTTCATCTCATTGATTCCACGGGTATCACCCCCATCCCACCCTTCCCCCTACGCGGGGGAAGGCGCTTGCAGACGAGCTCTTGGGATACCCTCCTATGCGGAGACGGTCGACCAGCCCACACCCATCCCGGAGGCACCCCGCTGCCGGAACCCGGACGATCAGGTCTTCGTC
>JBAPYD010000403.1:0-1983 GCA_049284555.1 Chromatiaceae bacterium
CCCCTGGCCGGCGTGATCTTCGTCATCGAGGTCCTGCGCGTTCGCTACGACGTGGCCCGCATCCTGCCCATCATCGTGGCCGCGGTGTCCGGCGCCGTGCTGAGCCGCCTGGCGGCCAAGACCGAGACCGCCTTCGTGCTGGCACCGCTGAGCATGCAGTCTCACTGGGAGCTGCCTTTCCTGATCCTGCTCGGCGTCGTCACCGGGTTGATGGCGGCGGGCTTCATCACCCTCTGCGAGCGGGTCGCAGAGCGGGCGAGTCCTTGGCCCAATGCGCTGACATTCACCCTCGCCGGCCTGTGTACGGGGATTCTGGCCCTGGCCACGCCCCAGATCATGGGGGTGAGCTACGACACCCTCGACTCGCTGCTGCGCGACGAGCTGGGACTGGGACTGGTGTTTGCCCTGATCATCACCAAGACCGTCGCCACAGGCGTGTCCGTGGGCATGCGGGTGCCGGGAGGGCTCATCGGGCCCACCCTGTTCATCGGCGGCGCGGCGGGGTCGGCCCTCGGGCTGCTGGTGAACGAGCTGCATGCCTTGCACAGCGCATCGCCGGGCTTCTATGCCACCGTGGGCATGGTGGCCATGATGGGGGCGACCCTGCGCGCGCCCCTCGCGGCGCTGACGGCGCTGCTGGAGCTGACCGCGAACCCGAACATCATCCTCCCCGGAATGCTCGCGGTGGCCAGCGCCGAGCTGACCAACCGCCTCTTCCTGGGTAAGGACTCGGTTTTCGATGCCTTGCTGAAGATCCAGTCGAGGGCCCCCCGGGGCGGGCAGACCCGGCCTGATGGACCTCAGGCCGGCGACCGCCGCGCGCCGTAGGCGATACCCAGGAAGCCGAGGCCGAGCAGGATCATGGGGACCGAGAGGATCTGTCCCATGGTGAGCCAATCGAACGCCAGGTAGCCGATGTGGGCATCCGGGACGCGCACCAGCTCCACCGTGAACCGGAAGACCCCATAGAGCAGCAGGAAGAGCCCAGAGACCGCCATCATGGGCCGCGGACGCCTGGAAAAGGTCCAGAGGATGAAGAACAGGACCAGCCCCTCGAGCAGTGCCTCGTAGAGCTGGGAGGCATGCACCGGCGGGCTCAGGAGGGCGCCGAGGGGCTGGTCGGCGCACTGGGCCGGGAAGCGCTCACAGGGGAGCTGCATACCCCAGGGGACCTGGGTACGGTGCCCCCAGAGCTCCCCGTTGATGAAGTTCCCGATGCGCCCGAAGAACAGCCCGGGCGGCACCAGGGGCGCCATGAAGTCCGCCACCTGAAAAAAGTGCAGTCCATGGCGGCGCCCGAAGGTCCACATGGCCACGCACACGCCGATGAGCCCCCCATGGAAGGACATGCCCCCTTCCCAGACCCGGAACAGATTGAGGGGATTGGCGAGGATCTGATCGAAGCCGTAGAAGAGCATGTAGCCCAGGCGTCCCCCGGCGATGACCCCCAGGACGCAGTAGAAGATGAGGTCATCCACCATCTCTCGGGTCCAGCCGGAGCCGGATTGGGTGGCCCGCCAGCGCCCCAGTCCCCAGGCAATGGCGAAGCCCACAAGGTACATGAGCCCGTACCAATGGACCCGCAGGGGGCCGAGGGCAAAGGCAATCGGGTCGATATCGGGGTAGGTCAGCATGGTCCCGGATGGTATCACGGCGGCCTGTCAGCCCGATGACCGTCGTGACTCGGTTGATTGGACCGGAGTCCGCGCCCAATTGATGCCCATCCCACCCACGCAGCCCTCAGAGGCCACGCCGCCCATGGATCAGCTCTTCGCGGTCGCCGACCGTTTCGCCGCCCAGGCCCCCGCCTGCGACTACTGGACCCTGCGCCTCGTCGCCGGGGAGTCGGACCACCTGTCGGTCCGTCAGGGAGTAGTGGAGCCGAGCGCCCTCGGATCCTCCCTGGGCGCCATGGTCACGGTGCTGGCGGGCCGGGGCATCGGCTACGGTGCGACCAGCGACCTGAGCCCGACGGGCCTGCGG
>JBAPYD010000404.1:0-2882 GCA_049284555.1 Chromatiaceae bacterium
CAAGGCGGCCAAGCGCAGGGAATCGAGGGGGATAGGGTTCTGTTCGCTCATCGACCAATCCAGGAGCCGGATCCCAAGGGAGGCGCTGGTTTATTGCGCTTCCCGCGCGGGCCAGGGATGGCCCGTCATTCTCAAGGGCGCCAAGCCCATTGAAAACGGACCGTCCCGAGACCCATGCGTCTCGGGACCTGAGCCGATCCAGTGCCAGCGGGCACTCGATCGGCACATCCAATGAAGAAAGGGAAAGGCCCCGGGGCCTTTCCCTTCCGTGTCACGCGCGGCTCCGCTCGCTTATGGGGGAGAGACCCGTCAAGCGACCAAGGCCGCCTTCGCCTTCTCTGCCAGGGCGCTGAACGCGACGCTGTCGTGATAGGCGAGGTCCGCGAGCATCTTGCGGTCCAGCTCGACCCCCGCCTTCTTGAGACCGTTGATCAGGCGGCTGTAGGACAGCCCGCTCTCGCGGGCACCCGCGTTGATGCGGGCGATCCACAGGGCGCGGAACTGGCGCTTCTTCTGCCGGCGGTCCCGATACGCGTACTGACCCGCCTTGATGACCGCCTGCTTGGCGACGCGGAACACCTTGCTGCGGGCCCCATAATAGCCCTTGGCGAGCTTGAGGATCTTCTTGTGACGGGCGTGGGCGATGACGCCCCGTTTGACTCGTGCCATCGAGGTTCTCCGAAATCGCGTGCAATCAGCAGTATGGGATCATCCGCAGGGTGGCCTTCACATCCGACGCATGGATATAGCCAGGCGCGCGCAGCTGGCGCTTCCGCTTGGTCGTCTTCTTGGTCAGGATGTGGCGCCGATGGGAGGCGTTGCACTTGATTCCGGAGGCCGTGCGCGTAAAGCGCTTCGCGGCTCCGCGATTGGTTTTCAGCTTGGGCATGGATTCTTACTCCGCTATTTGCTGATGATTATTTCTTCTTGGGACCCAGCACCATCACCATCTGGCGTCCTTCCATCTGGGGTTGTTGCTCCACGATGCTGATCTGTGCCAGGTCGCCCTCCACGCGCTTGAGTAGCTCCAACCCAAGCTCCCGGTGCGCATGCTCGCGCCCGCGGAACCGCATGGTGACCTTGGCCTTGTCCCCTTCGCTTAGGAAACGCGTCAGGTTGCGTAGTTTGACCTGATAGTCCCCTTCGTCCGTCCCTGGGCGAAACTTGATCTCCTTGATCTGGACCTGCTTCTGCTTCTTCTTGGCCTCGTTCAGCTTCTTCTTCTGGTCGAAGCGGAACCTGCCGTAGTCCATGAGCCGGCAGACCGGAGGCTCGGCGGTAGGCTGGATCTCTACCAGGTCCAATCCCGCCTCTTCGGCCATCTCCAGGGCCTCTCTTGTCCTCAAGACCCCGATCTGAGCGCCGTCCGCGCCGATTAAACGAATCTCTGGGATCGTTATCTCCCGGTTGACGCGGTTTCTCTTTGGTGCAGCGATTGCAGCTTCCTCCTCAAGGATCCGAAACACCCCATCCCTGGCTCACGGACCGATCGGTTCCAGAACCGCATCGGCCATTGACGGCCCGCGCCCACCCTGGCACAAGCCCTTTACCGGATTGCGACGGCAAACCACGGGGTTGGAAACGCCCAGGGGATGCCACGGCGGTCAAGTCACGGGAGCCAGACCCCGGCTCGCGACCTCCGACTCCAGGCGTCCCAACAGCGCATCGAGGCCCATGGATCCGAGGTCCTTGCCGCCGCGATCCCGGACCGCAACCTCGCGACTCTGGACCTCACGGTCCCCGACCACCAGGAGGTAGGGCACCCGTTGCAGGGTGTGCTCGCGGATTTTAAAGCCGATCTTCTCGTTCCTCAAGTCCACATCGGCACGGAAGCCCTTTGCGCGCAAGGTCTTAGCGACCTCGGCCGCGAACTCCGCCTGCCGGTCGGTGATGTTCATGACCACCGCCTGAAGCGGGGACAGCCACAGGGGCAGCAGCCCCGCGTAGTGCTCGATCAGGATCCCGATGAAACGCTCCACCGAGCCCAGAATGGCACGATGGATCATCACCGGGACCTGCTCGCTGTTGTCCGCGGCGATATAGCGGGCCCCGAGGCGCTCGGGCATGGAGAAATCCACCTGGATGGTGCCGCACTGCCAGGCCCGACCGATGCTGTCGTGCAGGGTGAACTCGATCTTGGGACCGTAAAAGGCCCCCTCCCCTGGCTGGATCCGGAACTCCAGGCCCTTGTCCCGCAGCGCCTTTTCCAGGGCCGCCTCACCCTTGTCCCAGAGCTCGTCGCTGCCCACCCGCTTCTCGGGCCGTAGGGAGAGGGCGAGCACGATCTGATCGAAGCCGAAGTCCCGGTAGGTCTCGAAGACCATGTCGATCAGGGTCGAGACCTCCGCCTGGAGCTGATCCTCGGTGCAGAAGATATGGGCGTCGTCCTGGGTGAAGCGGCGCGCCCGCATCAGCCCGTGGAGGGTCCCGGAGGGCTCGTTGCGGTGCACCACCCCGAACTCGGCGATACGCAGGGGCAGGTCACGATAGCTCTTCAGCCCCTGGTTGTAGAGCTGAATATGCCCCGGGCAGTTCATGGGCTTGATCGCGTAGTCGTGCTCATCCAGATGGGTGGTGAACATGCCCTCGGCGAACTTGTCCCAATGCCCCGAGCGCTCCCACAGGGAGCGGTCCAGCACCTGGGGGGTCTCCACCTCCTGGTAGCCATACTGCTCCAGCTTGGAGCGCATGTACTCCTCGGCCAGGCGATAGATGATGCGCCCCCTGGCGTGCCAGAAGGCCATGCCGGGAGCCTCGTCCTGGAAGTGGAAGAGGTCCAGCTGCTTGCCGATACGCCGATGGTCGCGCCGCTCCGCCTCCTCCAACCGGTGGAGGTAGGCGGCAAGCTCCTTCTTGTCCCGCCAGGCGGTGCCGTAGATGCG
>JBAPYD010000405.1:0-2981 GCA_049284555.1 Chromatiaceae bacterium
GTCGCGAGGATTCCGGGCGGCGCAAGGCGCGCCGGCGCGCTCGCCTACACGTCGGACTGATCCTGGGAGCAATTGATGAGTGACCCACCGCCGGACCGACTCCTTCCACCCAAGGCCCTCTATGCGATCGCGGCGCTGATCGGCTTCTCCCTGCTCGCCGTGACCACCGTCCGGTTGACCGTCGGGCTGCCGGCACGCCAAGCGGACGCATCGCCGACGGTCCAGGCGGCGCACCTGCGATTCGAGGATCGCCGGGACGGCGCTGTTCTGGTGTACGACGCCCAGGACGGGGTCCTGTTGGCCGAGCTTCCCCCCGCGACCAACGGCTTTATCCGCGGGGTGCTGCGCAGCCTGGTCAGGGAGCGGCGCAGCCAGGATCAGGGTGACGACACCCCCTTTCGACTCGCCCGCCATCAAAACGGGCGGCTGACCCTGGAAGACCTCGCCACTGGCCGCTTGATCGACCTGCGGGCCTTTGGAGTCACCAACGAGGGGGCCTTTGGGGCCCTGCTCCGGGGGCACCCGAAAATCGCGTCCCAGTGACGCCCCGACGGGTCGGCGCCCCCGGCGCACGGACCCAGGATTTGGAACCCATGCTCGACCACGCCACCGCCGCCCTGTTCGCCCTCTTCCTCTGGTGGGTCGGGACCGGGGTCGTGCTCTACCTCGATGGGCTGCCGGCACGGACCTTCCGGTGGAGCCTGGCGGGCTCCCTGGCGGTCCTCGCCGCCTCCCTCTACGGCCTGGTCGTGACCAGCGAGGGCACCCGCATCTCCGACGCGTATCTGGCCTTCGGCTGCGCGGTGGCCCTCTGGGGCTGCCTGGAGATGACCTACTTCATGGGCCTGCTGACGGGCCCCCGCAAGGCGCCCTGCCCCGCCGACTGCAGCGGGCCACGGCGCTTCCTGCTCGCCATCGGGACCAGCCTCTATCACGAGCTCGCGGTGGTGGTCGCCGCCGCCCTGCTCGCTCTGCTGACCTGGAATGCTCCCAACCAGGTGGGACTCTGGACCTTCACGGTCCTCTGGCTCATGCGCTGGAGCGCCAAGCTCAACGTCTTCCTGGGGGTGCCCAACCTCAACGGGAACTGGCTGCCCCAGCACCTGAGCTTTCTGCACAGCTACATGGGGCGACGGCCCATGAACCATCTGTTCCCCTTCTCGGTGACCGGCGGAACCCTGGTTGCCACGCTCCTGGGGGTCGAGGCCCTGGCGGTGCAGTCCGATCCCTTCCAATCCGCGGGTCTGACCCTGGTCACCGCCCTGCTGGCGTTGGCGGTCCTGGAGCACTGGTTTCTGGTACTGCCGGTCCCCGATGAGGCCCTCTGGAGCTGGGCCTTCAGGCACCAGGCGAAGGACAAGGAGGCTCGCCCGGAACCGGGCGCCCGCCCCGGTCAGCGCTGGCAGGTGGAGCGCTGCCCAACGCGGGGGCCCTAGGGAAGATGGTGATCAAACGCCTTCCTGGCATTGGATCAGCTCGCGCTTCGAGCGCCGCGGCCCTCGAAGCATCGAATTCTCAGGCGCCCGGTGCGCCTGATAGCGTCGGGCCATCGACGGGCCCGGACCGGACGCGCAATGAATGCACGCGCCCCGGGTCCCCCGACGCGTCCATAACGAGGCCTTGAACTCTTTTCGGGAGGTGGCGGATGCGTGTGCTCATGATTCAACCCAACTACCACGCCGGCGGCGCGGAGATCGCGGGTAACTGGCCCCCCGGGTGGGTCGCCTACATCGGCGGCGCGCTCAAGCAAGCCGGAATCGGCAATATCCGCTTCGTGGATGCGATGTGCGAGGATATCCCGGACGACAGACTCCGGGAGATCATCCGACAGAACGCCCCCGACGTGGTGATGGCCACCGCCATCACACCGATGATCTACAAGGCCCAGAACACCTTGCAGATCGCCAAGGAGGCAGCCCCGGACTGCAAGACCGTGCTCGGAGGGGTGCACCCCACCTTCATGTATACGCAGGTCCTATCCGAGGCCCCTTGGATCGACTACATCGTGCGCGGCGAGGGCGAGAAGATCGTCGTCAACCTGTTGCGGGCCATCGAGAACGGCACGGACCTCAAGGAGCGCAGCCGCATCTTGGGCGTCGCCTATCTGGATGAGGAGGGCCAGGTGGTCGCGACCCCGGCCCACCCGGTGATCCAGGATCTTGACAGTCTCACCCCGGACTGGTCCCTGCTTAATTGGGACAACTACATCTACGTTCCCCTGAACTGCCGGGTGGCCGTGCCCAATTTTGCCCGCGGCTGCCCCTTCACCTGCCGCTTCTGCTCCCAGTGGAAGTTCTGGCGGACCTACCGCCATCGGGATCCGAAGCGATTCGTCGACGAGGTCGAGACCCTGGTCAACGACTACCAGGTCGGCTTCATGATCCTCGCCGACGAGGAGCCCACCATTTTCAAGCGCCAGTTCGTGGCCCTGTGCGAGGAGCTGATCGCCCGCAAGGTCAAGATCCACTGGGGGATCAACACGCGGGTGACCGACATCCTGCGGGACCGGGACCTGCTGCCCCTCTATCGAAAGGCCGGGCTGGTCCACGTGTCCCTGGGGACCGAGGCCGCGGCGCAGCTCAACCTGGACGTCTTCCGCAAACAGACCACGGTGGAGCAGAACAAGCTGGCGGTGAAGCTCCTACGGGAGGCGGGCATCGTGGCCGAGGTCCAGTTCATCATGGGCCTGGAAAACGAGACCGCGGAGACCATCGAGGAGACCTATCGCATGGCCCTCGACTGGAAGCCCGACATGGTCAACTGGAACATGTATACACCCTGGCCCTTCGCGGAGCTGTTCGAAGAGCTGGGCGACAAGGTCGAGGTCCGGGACTACTCCAAGTACAACTTCGTGACGCCAATCATGAAGCCCGAGGGCATGACCAGGGAGCAGGTCTTGAAGGGAGTCCTGCGTAACTACGCCCGCTTCTACATGCGCAAGAGCTTCCTCGAATATCCCTGGATCAGGGACAAGTTCAAGC
>JBAPYD010000406.1:0-2437 GCA_049284555.1 Chromatiaceae bacterium
GCTCTGGGCAGCGCGACGGGCCTCGATGTCCGCCTCGATACGACGCTGGCGGGCCAGGGCGGCGGCCTGGCCCGTCTCCAGGCGTGCGAGCTGGCGATCCAGCTCCGAGAGCTCGCCGTCCAGCATGCGCCAGCGCAGGGCCTTGAGCTCCAGGTCGAGCCGTCGCTCCTCGGCCTTCAGCTCGGTGTAGCGGGCGGCCGTATCGGCTTGGCGCTCCAGGTGCAGGAGCTGCTTGCCCACTTCTTCCCGCAGGTCCTCCAGACGTTCCAGATTCTCGCGGGTGCTGCGCATGCGACCCTCGGTCTCCTTGCGCCGCTCCTTGTACTTGGAGATGCCTGCCGCCTCCTCGAGGAAGAGACGCAGATCCTCCGGGCGCGCCTCGATGATGCGCGAGATCATGCCCTGCTCGATGATGGCGTAGGAGCGGGGACCCAGTCCCGTGCCCAGGAAGAGGTCCTGGATGTCCCGGCGACGACAGCGGCTGCCGTTCAGGAAGTAGGCGGACTGGCCGTCCCGGGAGACCTGGCGCTTGACGGAGATCTGGTTGAAGCGCGCGTATTCGCCGCCGGCACTGCCGTCGCTGTTGTCGAAGACGAGCTCGATGCTGGCGAGCCCGACCGGCTTGCGGCCCGTGCTCCCGTTGAAGATGACGTCCGCCATGGACTCGCCCCGCAGCATCTTGGCGGAGCTCTCGCCCATCACCCAGCGCACGGCATCGATGACGTTGGACTTTCCACAGCCGTTCGGCCCCACCACGCCGACGAGGTTCGACGGCAGTTGCACCGTGGTTGGGTCCACGAAGGACTTGAATCCGGCGAGCTTGATCTTCTCCAGACGCATCGCGTCACCCGGGTTGTGGGACGCTCAGGAGCCCGCCCGCCGAGCCATCGCGGCGACGCGGGCCGGGGCTCCCGACGGATCGGGATCGGGTTGGGCGAGGGAAGCGGGTCTTCAGCGACGGGCGCTGGCGGCCTTGGGCACGGGCAACGGCTCCTCGACCCCTTGGAAGGCCTGGTTGACCCGATCCCGCAGCTCCTTTCCGGGCTTGAAATGGGGGACGTACTTGCCGGCAAGCGCCACGGAGTCGCCCGTCTTGGGGTTGCGACCGATCCTTGGCGGGCGGTAGTGCAGGGAGAAGCTACCGAAACCACGGATCTCGATACGCTCGCCGGAGGCGAGCGCGGTGCTCATGCGATCGATGACCTTGCGCACCGCCTCCTCCACGTCCTTGTAGGGGAGATGGTCCTGCTCTGCCGCAAGATGCTCGATCAACTCGGATTTCGTCATGGTATCGGTTCCTTGCATCGAGGGCTTGGGGGCCATGGGCCCCCGTGGTTGACCCGAGAGACCGGCGGTGTCGAGTCTCGCCGATTAGTCCCTTTGGGCCTCCTCCATCTGCTCGCGGAGCAGATCGCCGAGGGTCGTGGCGCCGGCTGTCTCTCGGGAATACCCCTTGATGGCCGCCTGCTCCTCGTCCTGGTCCTTGGCCTTGATCGAGAGGGAGATGGTGCGGTTCTTACGGTCCACGCCCATGAACTTGGCCTCCACCTCGTCTCCCGCCTTGAGGACGGAACGGGCGTCCTCCACGCGATCCCGGGAGATCTCCGAGGCACGCAGATAGCCCTCCACCCCTTCGCCCAGGGCGATGGTCGCCCCCTTGGCATCCACCTCGGTGACGTTGCCGGTAACGAAGCTGCCCTTCTCGTGGATGGCCACGAAGCTGGAGAAGGGGTCCCGATCCAGCTGCTTGACACCCAGCGAGATGCGCTCCCGCTCCGGGTCCACCGAAAGCACCACGGTCTCCAGCTCGTCGCCCTTCTTGTAGCGGCGCAGGGCCTGCTCGCCGGGCTCGTCCCAGGAGATGTCGGAGAGGTGGACCAGACCGTCGATGCCGCCGTCCAGACCGATGAAGATGCCGAAGTCCGTGATGGACTTGATCTTACCGCTGACGTGGTCGCCCTTCTTGTGGGTGAGTCCGAACTCCTCCCAGGGGTTCATGGCGCACTGCTTGATCCCCAGCGAGATGCGGCGGCGCTCCTCATCGATGTCGAGGACCATGACCTCCACCTCATCGCCCAGATTGACGATCTTGCTCGGGTGGACGTTCTTGTTGGTCCAGTCCATCTCGGAGACGTGCACCAGACCCTCGACACCCTCTTCGATCTCAACAAAGCAGCCGTAGTCGGCGATGTTGGTGACCTTCCCGAAGACGCGGGTGCTCTCCGGATAGCGCCGCGAGATATTGACCCACGGATCTTCGCCCATCTGCTTCAGGCCCAAGGACACGCGCTGACGTTCGCGGTCGAACTTCAGCACCTTGACCATGACTTCCTGACCAATCTCGACCACCTCGGACGGGTGCTTGACCCGACGCCAGGCCATATCGGTGATATGCAGCAGGCCGTCGATGCCGCCCAGGTCGAGGAACGCGCCGTAG
>JBAPYD010000407.1:0-2826 GCA_049284555.1 Chromatiaceae bacterium
GGCTGCCATGGCGCAGCAGGAACAGGGCGCCGCCGCCGAGGGCGGCGGTGGCGAGCCAGAGGGGCAGCCCCTGCATTTCGGTCACCGGAGACTCGATCGGGATGGGGCCGTGGCGTCCTTCGGACCCGGGGGGCGGCCTCAGCCAACCACTCAGCCAAAGAGAGCCTTGAGATCGACGTCCTGCCGCGCCTCCTCGAACCGCAGCAGGTCGACCCGACGCGCGCCGGCCAGCCCGGCGAGCAGGGAGTCCGGCAGTTGCTCGATGCGGACATTGTTGAGGTTGGCGCTGTCGTTGTAGAGCTCGCGGCGGTCGGCAATGGTCTCCTCGAGGTGGGTGATGCGCTGGGCCAGGTGGCGGAAGCTCTCGTTGGCCTGGAGCTGGGGATAACTCTCGGCCAGGGCGAACAACTGACCCAGACCGGCCCGCAGCTCGGTCTCGGCCGCCCCCAGGGCCCTCATGTCCCGGCGGCGACCCGCCTCCGCCACCGAGCCCCGGGCCCGCACCACCCGCTCCAGGGTCTCCTGCTCATAGCCCATGTGCTCCTTGCACAGCGCGACCAGCTTCGGCAGCTCATCGTGCCGCTGCTTGAGCACCACGTCGATGTTGGACCAGGCGAGGGCCACGTTGTGCTTGAGCCGCACCAGATTGTTGTAGATCAGGACCCCGTAGACCAGGACCACCAGCAGCAGGGCGATGACGATCAGGGCGCTGAGCGACATGGAGACTCCGTCGGGCAGATGGGTTGCGCCGGCATTGTAGCCAAGGGCCTGTCGCGCACCGCGTGATCCGGGTCCGATCAGCCCGTGCCTGCCGGAAGTGCTGAAATGCCGAGTGCGTCCCGCGGAGCAGGGACGCGCCGCCGCCTATCAGGCCGCTGCGTGCCTGAAAGACCGAGTGCTCCGAGAGTCCCGGCTCTCAGGGGGGCTCATCGGATCCCTGGACAGGCGAGAGGCCCTAGCGTCTGGAAGTGCCCCGGGCCTTCGGGTCGCTCCCTGGACGAATAAATCGCACGGATCGGATCTCGGGTTCCCCGTAGGAGCGCCGACCCCGGCGCGACCATGACCGACACTGGCACGAACGGACGACTATCCCGCCACGGTCATTCGAGTGACCGGCATGTTGAATTCGAGCCTCCAGGGATGCTCCGGGCCGATTCGGGGTGTCGACAGATCCACGCGGCTGTCGATGGCGGACAAGCCCTGGGCCACGGCGCAGGAGCAACCCATGGCAATTCTGTGACGAACGTCACAAGTATCAGCACCGCTGATCACCTAGCTTAGGCCGCGCGACGCCCCGAGCCACCGAAAGCCCACCCCGGCTCGGCGAACCGGCCCCTCATAAACGTCTGGGCTAGACACCGTCCCGTGAGAGCCGCCCGCGGTCTCCGCGTCGCTACAACACGTGCTAGGGAACAGGATCAGGGAGCTAGCGACATGTACAGAGACCCCCTCGAGCTTCGCGTCAACCGCCTCTCCATGCGGCGGCCAACCACCCTTGCAACGCACTCGACCCAGGATTCGACTGCGGAAGCAGTCGCCACGACCATCAGGGTCGGGTTGGCCGCCGGCCCCGGCATGTTTCGGCAAGGGGTCGCCGCCCTCCTGGCCGCAGAGCCCGATGTGGAGCTGTTGGACCAGGTCGCCGACGGCGAGGCCGCCTGGAAGGCCATCCAGGCCCTTGAGCCCGACGTCGCCATCCTCGACCAGGTCCTGCCCACGGCATCCGGGATCGAGGTCGCGAGGCGTGTCGCTGCCGCGGCCTTGGGCACCCGCTGTCTCCTGCTCGCCATGCACGAGGACGCCACCCAGGCCTCCCAGGCCCTGCGAGCCGGTGCGGCCGGCTACGTCCTGAAGGAAAACAGCTTCGAGGAGCTGATGCTCGCCCTGCGCAGCATCGACGCCGGTGGGACCTTCGTGAGCCCGTCCATCGCAACCAGGCTGCGCGCCCTACGGCACAGCGGCCAGGGCGCCCAGGCCCTTTCGCCCAGGGAGTTGGAGGTGGTCCGTCTCCTCGCCGCCGGCATGCGCAGCAAGGAGATCGCGCGGGCGCTGGCCATCAGTCCGCAGACGGTGGAGACCCACCGCCGTCGGCTGATGCGGAAGCTGGAGGTTCACTCCACCGCCGAGGTCGTGCGCTACGCGGCACAGAGCGGGGTGCTGGTCTGACCTTCGGGCTCGGATCCGTGCCGCGGTTCTTGACCTTCTTCCAGTAACCGGGCCGTCTAAAGGCTTAGCCACGGATTCTTTGCGGAGCTACTCCCCCGCGCGGAGCGAACCGCGCCCGCCAAGCGAACTCAGCGAGCTTTGCTGTCCCGGCATCTGGGTACACCTCTGTACCCGGATGCCGGGATGGGTCGGCCTGTGCCGGTTGGGTACCATTCCGGTGGGCTTCTTGGGAACGCCGGGGAGCGAGCCCTGGAGTCACCGGCGGCGACCGGCGGCGGCGAGCCTGAAGGCCGAAACGGGTTCTGTGGCGCGGGATGCCTGCTCTCTACTCTACCCGCAAGTTTGACCCCGCAAGTTGTGCAGAACGCCGCGCACTGAGCACCCATTAATCGGAAATTTACGGAGATCACTCAATGAGTGCAATGGTAATAACCCCCCATCAATCCGAGTTCCATATTCCGGGGCTGCGTGAGGCAATCGCCGCGGGTCCCGGTGGCGGTACCGCCACCGGATACAAAGTTACGCTGAAAAGGGGCAACATTGCCGGCGTAGGCGCGTCGGTCTCGGGGGCGGGTGCCTGGGTTAAGATGTCGGGAGGCATGAAGTTCGCGCTGCAGAATCTGGAATCTTCCAAGACCTACCAGGAGATGAGGTCCAGCT
>JBAPYD010000408.1:0-2173 GCA_049284555.1 Chromatiaceae bacterium
GTCTTCGCACAGGTCGAGCAACTGCTCGACTCGGGCCCGTAGCTGGGGGTGCTTCTCCAACCTCGCGGACAGCTCGTTGGCTTCGCTCGGTAGCGGGGTCTTCATCGGCGTACCCATTTCTTTGCAATTGGTTACCGATGCATTCTAATGCACAACATCAGTTTTGTTCGCACCCCACACCACCCACGTGCTCCCAATACCCTTGCGGTTCCGACCACGCTTGCCCCTTTGCTCGCGGACTTTGACGGGACCGTGCCCGGGTGCCGTCCCCGCCTTGGAGCGCCTGGCCCCGGTGGCGTATCGTAGGCGGATCCGGCGCCGGACCCGATCTGGCCCATTCGAACGAGGCGCACCCCATGTCCAGCCCCTACACCCTGCGTGCCGACTATCCCCTGACCCGGATGCGCCGTATGCGTCGGGATGACTTCTCGCGCCGTCTGATGCGCGAGACCCGACTCGCCCCGGATGATCTGATCCACCCGGTCTTCGTGCTGGAGGGGCGGGGCGAGCGTCAGCAGGTGCCCTCCATGCCCGGGGTCGAGCGGCTCTCCATCGACCTTCTGGTGGAGCAGGCCCGGGAGGCCCTGGGGCTCGGGATCCCCGCCCTGGCCCTGTTCCCGGTGACGCCGCCGGAGGCCAAGTCCGAGGACGCCCGGGAGGCATTCAACCCGGACGGGCTCGCCCAGCGGGCGGTGCGGGCCCTCAAGGACGCCCTGCCGGGGCTCGGGGTGATCACCGACGTGGCCCTGGATCCCTTCACCACCCACGGTCAGGACGGGCTCATCGACGACACGGGCTATGTCCTCAACGACGAGACCGTGGAGGTGCTGTCCCGCCAGGCCATCTCCCACGCGGAGGCGGGGGCGGACATCGTGGCGCCCTCGGACATGATGGACGGGCGCATCGGCGCCATCCGCACGGCCCTGGAGGCGGGGGGGCGCATCCACACCCGCATCCTGGCCTACTCCGCCAAGTATGCCTCCAGCTTCTACGGCCCCTTCCGGGACGCGGTGGGCTCCGCCGCCAACCTCGGGGGCGGCAACAAGTACACCTACCAGATGGACCCGGCCAACACCGACGAGGCCCTGCACGAGGTCGCCCTGGATCTGGAGGAGGGGGCCGACATGGTGATGATCAAGCCCGGGATGCCCTATCTGGACATCGTCCGGCGGGTCAAGGACCAGTTCGGGGTGCCCACCTTCGTCTATCAGGTGAGCGGTGAGTACGCCATGCTGAAGGCCGCGAGCCAGAACGGCTGGCTGGACGAGCGCTCGGTGGTCCTGGAGTCCCTGCTCGGGATCAAGCGGGCCGGGGCCGACGCCATCCTCACCTACTTCGCGATGGATGCCGCCCGCTGGCTCAACGCCTGAGCGACTCGGCCCTCACCACGCGCCACCCGCGACATTCCGATGCCCGATCGCTACGCCGTCATCGGCAACCCCATCGACCATAGCAAGTCGCCTCGTATCCACGCGGCCTTCGCGCGCCAGACGGGGCAGGATCTGACCTACGGGCGAATCCTCGGTCACCCGGAGGACTTCGCCGCGGAGGTGCGCCGCTTCTTCGCCGACGGGGGGCGGGGGCTCAATGTCACGGTCCCCTTCAAGGAGCAGGCCTGGGCATTGGTCGACGAGCGCAGCCCCCGTGCGGAGACGGCCGGGGCGGTCAATACCCTGATCCCCCTGGCGGACGGGCGCCTGAGGGGCGACAATACCGATGGGGTCGGGCTGGTGAGGGACCTGGAGGCGAACAATGGGTTCAGCTTCAAGGGCAGACGGGTCCTGCTCCTCGGTGCGGGCGGGGCCTCCCGAGGCGTCCTGCGGCCCTTGCTGGAGACGGGCCCGAGGGGGCTGGTGATCGCCAACCGCACGGCTGCCAAGGCCCTCGACCTGGCCGAGTCGGCCGCCGCCCTGGGTCCAGTCCGGGGGTGCGGCCTCTCCGACCTTGGGGCCATTGTGAACGGCGGATTCGATCTCATCGTCAATGGGACCTCGGCGGGCCTGAGCGGTGAGGTGCCCGACCTGCCGGAGGGCGCGCTGGCCCCGGGCGGCTGGACCTACGACATGCTCTACGGCGACCGGCCCACGGCCTTCTGCCGATGGGGTGCGAGTCAGGGGGCCGCCCGGGCCCTGGACGGGCTCGGGATGCTGGTGGAGCAGGCGGCGGAATCCTT
>JBAPYD010000409.1:0-1548 GCA_049284555.1 Chromatiaceae bacterium
GAAGATCTGGTTGGCTTACTCGCACGTCTCGTGCTTGCCGGCCCCGCGGTTTGCGCTTGCCGATCCCTGCACCGATGCGCCACCGCACTAGTCTGGGACGACCAAGCGCTTTTGGACGCCGCCGCGACGGTCGGCGCGGGCTTTCGCACGTTGTTCAACGTCCCTGAATCCATCGCCACCCTACGTGCCGATGACGCTGCTGATCGCTACTGGCTACTGGCCCTGGAACACGGGCTTCAGGGCAACCTCGGCGCTCTGCTCGACGAGCAGGTTCATGTGTTAGCGGAGTCGCTCGGTGTGGCGGACGCGTCACCGGCCGATCGGATCGCACGCATCGGAGCCGAGCTGCGCGACAGTCTGTCTGTCCGCTCCTCCCCCTTGACCCTGGACGAGCTTTGGCCGGACCCGCAACTCGGCAGGGTTGAGCCTGCGCCATTCAAGATTCGTTGCCGCTTCGCGCTGCGCTTCGGCGATTTGAAGGACGAGAAGGGCGAGACCCGTGCGGAGACGGTGCGCTCGGCCTTCAACTCGCCGTTTCGACCGTTTGTTCTTGCATCGACGTCCGTTGGTCAAGAAGGTTTGGACTTTCACCTCTGGTGCCACGCCGTGATGCACTGGAATCTCCCGTCGAATCCGGTGGACCTGGAGCAACGCGAGGGGCGGGTACATCGCTACAAAGGGCACGCGGTTCGCAAAAACGTGGCCAGTACGCTCGGGCGGGCCACGCTGCGCGAGCGCTGGAGAGAGGGAGCGGACCTTTGGGAGGTGTTGTTCTCGCAGGCCCGAGCGCTGCGCGGCGACGACCTGCGTGCGTTCTGGCTGTTCGAGACCGAGGGTGGCGCGCGGGTGGAACGGCGTGTTCCATTACTTCCGCTGTCCCGTGACGCGGTGCAGCTCGCCCGGCTCAAACGCGGCTTGGCGCTCTATCGTCTGGTGTTCGGGCAGCCGCGCCAGGAGGATCTGCTCGCTCACCTCGGGGAACGTCTGTCACGAACGGAGATTGAGCGTGCCGTTGCAGAGTGGCGCATTGACCTCACGCCACACTGACGAGGTATGCCGGCCCGATTGCCTCGGCCGCTATGGAGGGGATGCTGCCGAAACTGATCCGCGTGTTTGTTGGAAGCGCCACGGGCAGCGCCCGCAAGATATCCGGCCGCAACCCCCACGGGTCGGTTTCACTCAACCGAAAAGTACCGCGGCGCAGCGGTTCCCCCGGCTGTACGGTGCCTTGAGCGTCGGTTACTGGTCGGATTGGTGGGCGGAATCCCGCCCGTGAGTACCACGTGCAGCGGCTGAAGCGCCGCCTCGGACGGAAAGTGGGGTGGGGGACCGGTTGGGGGATCAACCCCTCAACCGGAACTCTAGTAGATTGTTTATGAAGGGAAATTTCTGTTAAATTGGTGGAGGCGGCGGGAATCGAACCCGCGTCCCGCAGGCCTTCAGCGTAGGCCGTACCAAACTCCACGGCCACTGCCGTGCTGATCAAGCGTGCCGCGCTCGACCAGCGCCCGGAAATGCTGCTTGAGCGTGTTGCGGCTGGCCCCGGTC
>JBAPYD010000410.1:0-12498 GCA_049284555.1 Chromatiaceae bacterium
TGGCGCGAAGACCTCCGGCCATTGCCGATCAATGGAACTGATCGCAAACGACCGCCGTCTTCGCCTGCTCCCAGGGACGGGTTTTTATAAAAATATTTAATTTGAATGCGTTATGAGAGGGCGGAACTCGGCGCGGTTTTGTCGGCGCGCAGGCCCGGGAGGATCGTCGGCGGAACAACAGCTTGCGTGCTTCTCCCCTCACCCCAACCCCTCCCCTCAGGAGCGAGGGGCTTTTGCGTCACCCTCCGCTGGGGCAGGAGGCTTTTGCGATACGCTCTGGCCGGGCGAGGGTGCAGCGAGGTTGTCCACGTTCTTTGAGAGGGGAGGGGGCGGATCGCCCCGCGGGCATCCGCCGGAATCTGGCGGGGCACTGGCGGACGCGGTCAGGGAACGACGTCCTCGATGCGCTCGGCGGTGAGGATGCGCTCGGACCAGGTGAGCAGGGTGTCCGCGTCGGCCTGCTCGATGCGCTGGTGGATCGTGTCCGGGACCGCGCCGAACTTAAGGCGCATCTGGCGCAGCAGGACCAGGGCCTCGCCTTCGTGGCGCCCTTCCTGGCGACCCTCCTGGCGCCCTTCCTGGCGACCCTCCTCACGACCTTCCTGACGGGCTAGCTGGAAGTAGGTGTTCACGGCCTCTGCCTCGGATGGATACTCAGTCTGGTAACGCTCTCGTTCATTGTCGTCAAGGGCGCTGTAGATGTCGATGAAGTCGGTGTATTTGAGCTGGCGCTCGGGGTCGGGCTCCAGGGTGCTTAGACCGCGTACCGCGGCGGCGTAGACGTCGACCCGCTCGCCCGCCTCGTAATGCATGTTGGGCAGGTTCAAGCGGGCGACAAGGTTGTCGCTGTCGCGGTAGCGGCGGTAGGGGATGGCGGCCAGCTCCACGGAGAGGAAATGGAAGCGCAGATAGGTGTCCGCCTCGCCCCCCAGCTCCAGCAGACGCTCCGCGGGGCGACCGCGCAGGAAGACCACCACGGGCACCACTCGGCGGGTCCCGACCAGCTCGGCGATGTCCAGACAATAGTGGGCCAGGCGCAGGAGCGAGAAGCGCCGGGGGTCGCTCTCCTCCTCGATCACGAACACCAGGGCGCCGCGCTGGCCATCCGGCCACTCCACCAGGAGCGGGACGTCGAGCTCGCGGAAGCGCTCGCCCAGGCGCTCCTGCAACTGTTCCTGACGGATGGGGGTGATGCGCACCTCTGGGGTCAGACGCCGGGCCTCGGACTCGGCGAGGAAGGCCAGTGCCTGGCGCGGGTAGTCCAGGATGAGGTTCTTGAAGCTCTGGTCGTGGCTCATGGGTCCATGTTAGCCCGCGTCGGACGCCACGCGATAGCGATTCCCCCAAACCGTGTTCAGGGATGGTGGATCGCCCTTCGGGCATCTGCCCTACGCGATTTCAGCCTGCGCCAACTCGGCAAGGCCGATTGCCTCGACATTCTCGGCGAGGGGTAGCCGCCGAGCTTGGGATGGTGCGGCTCCATGCTTGAAAATTCGCAGGTGAGAACCGAGTTTTCAAGCAAGTGGCCCCATTGCTCGTTTGCGCTAGGGAGTCCATACCCGTCACATTCAATTTTCCGGTTTCCTGCGCCCTTGGTAGGTGCGGCCCCCTCGCCGCGACAGGGCGTGCTTTAAGGACGTATGCCGGTCGCGCCGAGGCGGTGGTCCTACGAGGAACCAGAACTCCGATGTGAGAAACGAATCCATTTGGTCGTGGCAGGGTCAGAGTTCCCTTTATACTGAGACATCTTGAGAACTGGAGGGCCGGTCGTGCCAGAAACCGTGGAAAACCTGATTCTGGAACACCTCCGCCATATCCGTGCGCGGGTCGACCAGGTCGCCGAAGACATGGGCACAATGAAGCTGAGGCTCTCGTCCCTGGAGTCCCAGGTCGCCGGCCTCCATGGTGACAACGCGATCGGGCACCAGCGTATGGACCGTATTGAGAGTCGTCTCGAGCGAATCGAGCGGCGACTCGACCTGTATGAGCCGGCTTGACGCGCTGACGCCTGAGGCTGAGCAGGTGTAGGGGGGAACGCGGAGTGGTTCCGCCAATTCCGACCTTGGGATGGCGGATCGCCCTATCGGGCATCCGCCCTACGGCTATGGGGCCGGGCGGCGGGGACGTTCCGCGAAGAGCAGGGGGACCACGTCCTCGAATCGGGAGACGAAGTGGATCTTGAGCCCCTTGCGGACGTGCTCGGGGACCTCCTCGTACTCGCCACGGTTGTCCTCCGGCAGGAGGATCTCCTTGATCCCGGCACGGCGGGCGGCGATCAGCTTCTCTCGCACCCCACCGATGGGGAAGACCTCGCCGGTGAGGGTGATCTCCCCGGTCATGGCGATGCGCCGCACGGGCTCGTTGCGGGCCAGCGAAAGGAGCGCCGAGGCCAGGGTAATGCCCGCGGAGGGGCCGTCCTTTGGCGTCGCGCCGGCGGGGACGTGGATGTGGATGAACGCCTTGTCGAAATAGGCCGGGTCCGCGCCGAATTGCTTGGCGTGGGAGGTGAGATAGCTGTAGGCGATCTCGGCGGACTCCTTCATCACGTCCCCGAGCTGGCCCGTGAGCTTGAAGCCCCGGCTCTGCTCATGGGCCCGCACGGCCTCGATCGATAGGGTCGCACCCCCCATGGCGGTCCAGGCGAGGCCGGTCACCACCCCGGGGCCGGAGAGCTTGCGCTCGTCGCGGAACACGGGGCTGCCGAGGAGTCCCTTGAGCTCCGTCTCGGTCACCGTCACCGGCGGCTCCTGACCCTCCAGCAGGCGCACCGCCACCTTGCGCACGATCTTGCCCAGCTGCTTCTCCAGGCGCCGCACCCCCGCGTCCCGGGCGTAGCCGTCGATCAGGGCCCGCAGGGTCTTGGTGTCGAGCTTCACCGTGCCCTTGGGGAGCCCGGCCCGCTGGACCTGGCGGGGCAGCAGGTAGCGCTTGGCGATCTGCAACTTCTCCTCGGCGATGTAGCCCGAGAGCTGGATCACCTCCATGCGGTCGAGGAGGGGCCCCGGGATGCTGTCTAGCTGATTGGCGGTGCAGACGAAGAGCACCTTGGACAGGTCGAAGCGCAGGTCCAGGTAGTGATCGAGGAAGTCGACGTTCTGCTCCGGGTCCAGCACCTCCAGCAGGGCGGAGGCCGGGTCCCCGTGGTAGCTGGCGCCGATCTTGTCGATCTCGTCCAGCATGATCACCGGATTGGCGGTGCCCGCGTCCTTCATGGCCTGGACGAACTTGCCGGGCATGGCGCCGATATAGGTGCGCCGGTGGCCCTTGATCTCGGCCTCGTCGCGGATGCCGCCCACGGAGAAGCGGTAGAAGCGCCGCCCCAGGGCATCGGCGATGGAGCGCCCGATGGAGGTCTTGCCCACGCCGGGTGGGCCCACCAGCAGGATGATGGAGCCCGCGATCTCGCCCTTGTGGATGCCCACCGCGAGGAACTCCAGGATCCGCGACTTGACGTCCTCGAGCCCGAAGTGGTCCCGGTCCAGCACCCGGCGGGCGCGCTTGAGATCCATCTTGTCCTTGGAGTGCCTGCCCCAGGGGAGCAGGGTGATCCAGTCCAGATAGTTGCGGGTGACGGAGTACTCGGGGGACCCGGTCTCCAGGATCCTCATCTTCTCCATCTCCTCGTCGACCCGCTTGCGGGCCTGCTCGCTGAGCGTGAGCTTCTCGATGCGCTCCTTGAACTTATCGAGCTCCGCGGTGCGGTCGTCCTTGGCCAGCCCGAGCTCCTTCTGGATGGCCTTGAGCTGCTCCTTGAGGAAGAACTCCCGCTGCTGCTTCTGCATGCGCTCCTCGACGGAGCGCCTGATCTTCTGCTGGGCCTTGGCGAGCTCCCGCTCGTTGTTCAGCAGCACCAGCACCTTCTCCATGCGCGGGAGCAGGGGCACTGCCTCGAGTACCTCCTGGAGCTGCTCCTTGCTGGAGGTGGTCAGGCTGGCGGCGAAGTCCGAGAGGTGGGAGGGGTCGTCCGGCCCGAAGCGGTCGAGGAACATGCGCAGCTCCTCGACATAGAGCGGGTTCAGGGGCAGCAGCTCCTTGATGGTGTTGATCACCGCCATGGCGTAGGCGCGCACCTGCTCGTCGGGCGGGCCCGCGGGCTCGGGCAGATAGGAGACCCGGGCATGGAAGGGCACCTTGTCGTGGAGCCAGCCGTCGATGCGGAAGCGCTGCAGGCACTCGACGAGCACCTGCAGGTGTCCGTCCTGGCGGTGCACGCGATGGACCCGGCAGGCGGTCCCGATGCTGTAGAAGTCCGCCGGGGTGGCCTCCTCGGAGGTCTCGCTTCCCACCAGCACGACGCCGAGAATCTTGTGCTCGGTCTTGCCCACCGCCTTCATGGTGGCGGACCAATGGGCGGCATCCATCATGAGGGGCACGGCCTGACCGGGGAAGAAGGGGCGGGAGGACACCGGGAGCAGATGGATCTGCCCGGGCAAGACGTCGTTGGCGCGCGCCAGGGTGAGTGTCGCCTCGGAGCCGGGCTCCTGATCGCTTCCCGATGGTCCGGTATCGCCTTCAAGCTCCAGCACGTCTTCCTCCGACATCGCGTCTCCCCGCGTCTTTTACCCAGTGTTCGAGGGGTCGATTTCTGGGCTTCCATGTGGTTTTGCAATGCGGTCGGCGCCCGCGTGGGAGCGGTGGACCGCATTCGCCAGCCGCGCGAAGTCCTGCACGCTCAGGGTCTCCGCCCGGCGTCCCGGCTCGATTCCGGCCCCTTCGAGGACTCCGGGGTCGACCAGCCCGGACAGGGCGTTGCGCAGGGTCTTGCGTCGCTGGGAGAAGGCGGCCGCGACGATGCGCCCGTGCAGCCCGGGGTCGTCCAGGGGGTAGGGAAGGGGCCGGTAAGGGAGCAGCCGGAGGAAGGCGGACTCCACCTTGGGGGTTGGCGTGAAGGCCCCGGGGCCGATGCGAAACAGGCCCTGGGCCTCGCACAGGGTCTGGATCATGACGGAGAGCCGCCCGTAGGTCTTGCTGCCCGGCTCCGCCACGATGCGCTCGACCACCTCCCGTTGGAGCATCAGGTGGAGGTCCCGGATGCAGTGGGCCTGCTCGAGAAATCGGAAGAGGAGCGGGGTGGAGACGTTGTAGGGCAGATTGCCGACCACCCGCAGGGAGGCGGGCGACGGTGCCAGGGCGCAGAGATCGAAGGCGAGGGCGTCGCCCTGGTGGATGCGCAGGACCCCCAGCCCGGTGAGGCGCTGGCGCAGCGGCTCGATCAGATCCCGGTCCAGCTCGACCACATCCAGCTCGCCCGCGGCCGTGAGGAGCCCCTCGGTGATGGCCCCGCGACCGGGTCCGATCTCCACGAGTCGATCCCCTGGCCGGGGGGCGACCGCGTTCAGGATCCGCTGGATGGTCCCCTGGTCGTGAAGGAAGTTCTGACCGAAGCGCTTGCGCGGGCTGGGGTAGTGCGTGGTCACGTCGGCCGCGGCGCGTTCTGGCGTCTGGCAGCTCGCTGGCTGATGCGTCGGCGCTGCGCCGCGGTGGCGTGTCGAGGGTCGATCGGCATCCGGCGCCCGTTCAATAGATCCAGGGGACGAACTTGCGCACCCGTGCCGCATAGGCCGCGTACTCCGGGTGCCGCTCGGTCAGCCAGTCCTCCTCCTTGCTCGCCTTGTAGTCGAAGAAGAGGAACCCGAGCACCAGGATCGCGAGCTGGGTGAGGCTCAGGGTGAACAGGGTCCAGCCCAGGGCCGCGAACAACTGGCTGCTGTAGAGGGGGTGGCGCACCAGCCCATAGACCCCCGTGGTGACCAGCCGGCTGTGATCGACCGGGTAGGGCAGGGGAGTGAGATAGCGGCGGATGTGGAGCGCGCCGAACGCCCCGAACCCCAGTGCCGCGAGCAGGCCGAGGATGAGCGCCGCGCGCCGCGGGGCCTCGGTCGCGTCGAGGAGGCCATCCGTCAGCCAGGGGTTCCAGGGGGGGATCAGGATGAACGCGAAGAAGAGCAGGATCTGGATGGCGACCAGCCACTCCCCCCGGGGTCCGTGCCAGTGGGGCTTGGGCAGGCGGGGGCCCTGGGACTGGGGTGTCGGGTCGCTCAGGGAAGGATCTCGACGCGCGTTCCGACGCTCGTATACGACCAGATCTCGTCGATGGCGAGGTCGGAGACGGCGATACAGCCGAAGGTCCAGTCCCCGGAGCGGTGCTCGCCCCGTCCGGTCGGCTGCCCGTGGATCATGATCATGCCCCCCGGGTCATCGCCCGTGCGGAAGGCCCGAAGTCGGTCCTGGGAATTCGGATAGGAGATGTGCAGGGCCTTGCGGTAGCCACTTCGCTCGTTGCGCCAGTCCAGATGATAGATGCCTTCCGGGGTCCGTCCGTCCCCCTTTCGCTGCTTGTGGCCGACCGGCTGGTACCCCAGGGCGATCTTGTAGGTGCGAAAGGGCTCGTCCCCCCGCATGAGGTAGAGCTTGCGCTCACCCTTTTTGACCACGATTCGATCCACCCGGCTGCTGGAAGACGCGCGGCTGGCAGGCTTGGGCACGGTGTAGGCGGACTTGGTCGGTTCCGGTGTGTCGGTCCATCCGAGCAGGTCGAAGGCGAGGGCCGACAGGGGCAGGGTCAGGGTGGCGAGCAGGAGGATGAATCGACTGAGGTGGGTCATGGTGTCTGAGGCGCCGAACGGCGAGGGGCCTGGGGCGCGATTTTACCGACGCCCGGGCCCCGGCGTCACGCCCCTGGCCTGCCGCATCTCCGGGCTGTGAACGGTTGCTCGCTGTGATCCCGGAGGCCAGAGCGGTCAGGAGAGGTCCAGGGCGTGGGCCTTGAGATCAGCCAGGCTCACGACCTCCAGGGCGCGCTCGTGAGTGGCCCTCAGCGCCACTCTGGGGGCCGCACCCGCCTCTAGCGCCTCTTTCCAGCGGGCGGCGCACAGACACCATCGATCCCCGGGCTTGAGGCCAGGGAAGCCGAATGCCGGCACCGGGGTGACGAGGTCGTTGCCCTGCTCCCGGCTGAACTCGAGAAACTCCCGGGTCACCTGGGCGCAGACGGTGTGAGCGCCTAGGTCCTGAGGGCCCGTCTCGCAGCTGCCGCTGCGGGTGAAGCCGGTGCGTGGCCTCAACGAGCACGCCTCGAGGGGCTCTCCGAGCACGTTCTTGGGTTGGTTCATGAGGGCAGGCTCCGATCTCGGCTCGTAGTCTAAGGGCACCACGCACTTGAGCGGGGCTGCATCATGCCGTGCAGATAGCCCGCGGCCGCGTGGCGATGGGCAAAGGGGCGACGCCTCCCTTCATGATGGTCAGGCCCTGTGGCCCCAGACCGCATGGACCGGGTCCGAGTGGGCGAGCCGATCGGCGTACTTGTCGTCCGGGGGGCGGGGCAGACCCCGCAGGGACCAGGTCTCCAGATCGCAGAACAGGCCCGACTCCAGGAAATACTCCAGCACCAGCCCGGGCCGCTCGAACTCGTGGATCGCCTCCCAGATGGCAATGGCCTTGGGGGGGAACCATCGGTTGGTGAAGGTTACCGCGAAGATGCCGCCGGGTCGCAGGATACGGCCGACCTCGCGAAAGAGCGCGAAGGGCTCCACCAGATATTCGACGGACGCGGTGCAGACCACCGCGTCGAAGGCGCCATCCGCGAAGGGAAGCCGTGCCTCGGCGTTGAGGTCCTGGACCAGCCGCTCGTCCAGGACGGGGTTGGCAGCGAGCTCCGCCGCGTTGAGCCCCAGGCCCACGACGGGGCCGGCCGCGAGGGCCTCCGGCAGGTGGGAGTGCCAACTCGACATCAGGTCGAGGATGCGCGATCCGGGTGGGATCAGGCGACCGTAGAGGGCCTGGATCTGGCCGATGGCGACCCGGTCGAGATGGTCGACCAGGCGCGGCGCGCGATAGAACTCCGGATCCGGGCGGGGATCGCGGCGCAGGAAGGGGTGGTCCGACCAGAAGTCCGTGGGAAGGTCCCGCCAGCGGGCCTGCATCCCGGGGCCGTTGGCCGTGACGAGGCCCGCGACCTCGACGCAGCGACCGCCGCGCTCCTCCTGCGGTTCGCAGATGTCCTCCAGGGTGACCCGCAGTTCCAGGGGCTGATGGGCGAGGGGATGGTTGAAGTCCACGGCGATCTGTTCGGGATCGACGCGGGTGATGCGGCAGGGGCGCCGGTCTGTTCGGACGTCGCCGCCCGTGTCCCGAAGGATGGCGCGGGGATAGAAGCGACCCACGCGCGGCTGGACGGCGTCGTGACCGGTGTAGAGCCGATCGAACTGGCGATTGGCCACCCCGGTGTGGGCGTCTTCACTCCAGGGGGCGACGAGTGCCCCGGGGGCGAAGGCGTGCTCGACCACATGACCCCGGGGCTTTTCCAGGATCGCCGCCTCGATCGGGGGCGGAAACAGGTCTCGCCCGAGGTTGAGCCCGGTGGCGATGAGGCTGTCGGTATGCCGCGCCCAGGGACTCTGCCAGCTCAGGTCCAGCCGCGCGCGGATCAGGGCCCTGCCGGTGGTGCGTTCGAGACGGTGTACCGATGCGTCGGGCTCGGTGGCGCCGAAGAGCGTGTCCAGGTCGCGGGTTTCAGGATCCATTGACCGGGTGATTGGCGTGCCGATCTCGGGACAGTTAGCTTCGCCAGATCGGTGCGGAAGGGCCGGGGATCAAGAGACTGTGACGTGATCCGGGGCGTCGGACAATCAATCGATGCCGTGTCGATCGGATTTGAGTCCGACCGGGGCCGTGCGGGCGGCGGCATACGCTGGGTCGGGCTGAAGCCCGACCTACCGCAGATTTTTCCTGAGCTTTCAGCAGATTCCAAGTCTTTTCAGGAAATGCCCGGAATCCGCTCGCAACGCCGATACCGTAGCGGATCGGCCGGCACATGACTTAGCTCGAGCCCTTGCGGATGCGGATCAGGTCGCCGACCTTGACCTCGTTGGCGGCGAATCGATTCCAGCGCTTGATGTCCCGGACGGTGACCCCGTACCGGCGGGCGATGGTATCCAGCGAATCGCCCCTGGCCACGCGGTGGGTCAGCACGGCAGCCGAGGAGGCGTCGCCGGGGATCCGAAGGGTCTGGCCGGGCAGCAGGGGCTCGCTCGCCAGCATGCCATTGAACTCCGCCAAGGTCCGGGGCTCCATCCCGTGACTGCGGGCGACGGAGGCAAGGCTCTCCCCACCCTTGACCACGTGGGGCCGGCCTTCACCGGAAGAGCGCGCGGAGGGCGACTCGCGCCCGGCGAGGGCGGTTGCCGACCTCGCCATCTGTGGCGTCGCGGCAGGAACCGCGGGCAGCACCTGGGCCGCGGCGAGCTGGGAGGTGATCTGCTTTCCACGGCCGGCTGGGACGAGCATGCGGCCGGGTCCGTAGGGAGCGGTCCGGCCCTGCTTGAGGCCTGGGTTGAGTCTTCGCAGCTCCGCGACCGAGACCCCGCTGGCCTGGGCGACGCGGGCCAGGTCAACGGAACCCTGGGTCCGCACCAGCTCGAGCTGGGGCGCACTCGGGATCGCCGGGAGTCTCATGCCGTACTTTGCGGGCTCGGCGACCAGCCGTGCCGCGGCCAGGATCTGGGGAACATAGTTCTCCGTCTCTCCCGGGAGATCCAGGGACCAGAAGTCCGTCGGCCTGCCCCGGAGGCGATTCGCCACCTGCGCTGACTCCACGCGGCCGGGACCGCAATTGTAGGCCGCCATGGCGAGCTCCCAGTCACCGCCGAAACGTCTGTTGAGCTGCTGGAGGTAGTCCATGGCGGCCCGGGTGGAGGCGAGGACATCCCGGCGATCGTCCTGCCAGCTGTCCTGACGCAACCCCATGATGCGGCCGGTGGAGGGGATGAACTGCCACATCCCCGCCGCCGCCTTGGGCGAGGTGGCCGCCGGGTTGTACCGGCTCTCCACGTGGGGTAGCAGGGCAAGCTCAGCCGGAAGACCGCGCCGCTCGATCTCGCCGATGATCACGTGCAGGTAGGGACGCGCCCGTTGGGACAGCTTGGCCAGGTACTGGGGGTCCCGTCGGAAGGCCGAGGCCTTGGAATCGATACGGGGGTCCGCGTAATGCGACAGCTGCATGCCATTGCGCACCCGCTCCCACAGATCGGATCCGCCTAACCGGGCGTCGCCCCCCTTCTTGCTCCGCTGGGATTTCTGAGTGGCCTCGAGTACCCAGATGTCCGCCGCGGGGCGCACATAGCCGTACTCCCGCGCCGAGACGGACTCGTCGTAGTCCGAGCCCGCGGTGCCGGAAAGGCTCCGGTCCGAGGCACAACCCGCGGTGATCAGGAGAGTGGCAGAGAAGGTGAGCGCATACAGAACAGGCACGCCGCCTCGGCGCGCCAAGCGTTTCGAAGCTGGCATCAGTTCCCCCCGAACAGTAGCCGTCGCGCCTGGACTCTATTGAATTTCTTAGAGTTCGGCGCAGAGCATACGAAAATTCCCGACAAATAGCCAGCCCAATCTTCGGGTTTTCCCTAGCTCCGGATTCGGGACAGGAGACGGGCGACCCGGTAATATCCACATCGCCCGCGCCGGCCCTCCATGGTGCCCCGCTCGTAAGGTGCAGCCGTCCACGACGCTCGAGGCATGTCGAGGGCTGGGAGCCGTCGCTGGGCCCAACGATTGGAAACCGCCGCGCCGCTAGGTACTTGGGACTGGCGGATCGCTCATCCGACGAGAGCTTCCGATGACCGAACCTGGAGGCGCTGGGTCCGCCCTCGCCGGGCTCGAAAAGTGGTACGCATCCCCGTTGGGAGCCGCGGTCGGAGCCCAGGAGAGCGCCTGTCTCCACGGGATGCTGGGGGACGTCTTCGGCTATTACCTGGTCCAAGTGGGCGTCGCCAGTGGCTTCGAAGGGGCCCTGACGGCGAGCCGTATCCGCCATCGGGTGCTGCTGCCCAGCGGGCACACCCAGGGGGGGCACGACCTCCGGGTGGTGGGCGATCCGACAAGACTGCCGCTCGCCACAGACGCGGTGGACGCCGTCCTGCTGCCTCATACCCTTGACTTCGTGGCCGATCCTCGCCAGGTCCTGAGGGAGGTGGAACGGGTCCTGATCCCCGAGGGGCGGGTCTTGGTGCTGGGCTTCAACGCGCTGAGCAGCTGGGGCCTGATCAGACTCCTGTACCGCCGCAGCCGTCGTGTACCCTGGTGCGGTCGCTTCCTGACGCCTTATCGGGTCGAGGACTGGCTTTCCGTGCTGGGCTTCGACGTGGAGCAGCGCGAGTACATCCTGTTTCAGCCGCCTATACGCCGGGCCCTGGGCATGCGCCTGGCGTCGTTGGAGAGATTGGGCCGGCGCCTGTGGCCGGCCCTCGGGGCCGTCTATGTGATCCGGGCCGTCAAACGGGTCTCGACGCTCACCCCGATCAAGCCCCTCTGGCCCGCGCGCAGGTCCCTCGTGCCAGGCGCTATCGAGCCGACCACGCGGCGCGGCTACCCGGATCGCGCCTCGGCTGACGGGCTGCGAGGGTGCGCCGGTCGGATGGGTCATGGCTGACTGCGTTCAGGCATTCACGGATGGTGCCTGCAAGGGCAACCCGGGGCCCGGCGGCTGGGGTGCGCTGCTGCGCTGGGGCGGGGCCGAGAAGGAGCTTCGAGGCGGTGAGTCTCTGACCACCAACAACCGGATGGAGCTCATGGCCGTGATTGCGGCCCTGGAGTCCCTCAAGCGCCCGGTCTGCATCGAGATCACCACGGACTCCCAGTACGTGAAGCGGGGTGTGACGGAGTGGATGTCCCGCTGGAAGCGCAACGGCTGGCTCACGGCGGGCAAGCAGCCGGTCAAGAACCGAGACCTGTGGGAGCGCTTGGACGGGGCCCTTCGTGCCCACGAGGTGCGCTGGCACTGGGTGAAGGGTCACTCCGGCCATCCCGAGAACGAGCGGGCGGACCGCCTCGCCAATCTTGGAATACCCCGCTAAGGGACATAGCGCCCGCGCCACCCCAGAACATGAGAGTTCCCCGCGCCACGGCCGATCCCTCACTCCGCCCTCTCCCGGTGGGAGAGGGAGAATTGGAGCGCGCTCCCGGCGCGACTTTCGCGGTATCCCTTTGGGGAGGAGTCTCACCGTCATGCGCCAGATAGTCCTCGATACGGAGACGACCGGTCTCGACCCCGAGGAGGGTCACCGGTTGATCGAGATTGGCTGCGTGGAGCTCAAGGACCGTCGCCTGACCGGCAACAACTTCCACCAGTACCTCCAGCCGGACCGGGAGGTGGACGCGGCGGCCGTGGAGGTCCACGGGATCACCAACGAGATGCTCGCGGACAAGCCCCGCTTCGCGGAGGTCGCCGAAGACTTCCTCCGCTACGTGAGCGGCAGCGAGCTGATCATTCACAACGCCGACTTCGATACGGGATTCCTGGACCACGAGCTGCACCTGTGGCGCGGCGAGGGCCCGAGCATTCGGGACCTCTGTGAGGTCACGGATACCCTCGGCCTGGCGCGGCGGCTCCATCCGGGGCAGCGAAACAGCCTGGACGCCCTGTGCAAACGCTACGGGGTGGACAATTCCCATCGGGATCTGCACGGGGCCCTCCTGGACGCCGAAATCCTGGCGGATGTCTACCTG
>JBAPYD010000411.1:0-2550 GCA_049284555.1 Chromatiaceae bacterium
CCCCAGGGCATTGTGGTGGGTGACGAAGGGCCGCGCCACCGCCCCCCCGGGGATCACCTGCATCATGGGGGTCTCCACCTCCAGATAGCCGAGGCGGTTCAGGTAGTCCCGAATGAACTGGATGATGGCCGTGCGGGTGCGAAAGGTGGCCCGGGTCGACTCGTTGACGATGAGGTCGACGTAGCGCTGGCGGTAGCGGGTCTCCTGGTCCGAGAGCCCATGCCACTTCTCCGGCAGGGGGCGCAGGGACTTGGTCAGGAGACGCAGGTCATCGCAACGGATCGAGAGCTCCCCGGTCTTGGTCCTGAACAGGGTCCCCTCGGCGCCCAGGATGTCACCGATATCCAGGTCCCGCTTGTAGGCCGCGTAGACCTCCTCCCCCACCAGATCCCGCTGGATGAAGAGCTGTATACGCCCGGACATGTCCTGCAGGTGGGAGAAGCTCGCCTTGCCCATGACACGACGGCTCATGAGCCGCCCCGCCACCCGGACCCGGATCGCCTGTCCCTCGAGCACCTCGGGGTCGGTCGACCCATGCGCCACATTGAGGTCCCCGGCCAACGCATCCCGCCGGTAATCGTTGGGGAAGGCGTTGCCCCGGGCCCGCAGCTGGGCCAGCTTCTCGCGCCGCTGGGCGATCAGCTTGTTCTCTTCCGCTTGGTCGGGGGCCAGCTGGGGTGCGGCTGGTCCGGCACCCGGGCTCGGGTCACTCATTTTCCGAAGGTCTCCATGTCGTTAGAGCCCGCTCTTCAGGCTGGCCTCGATGAACGGATCCAGGTTGCCGTCGAGCACGGACTGGGTATTTGCAGTCTCAAGATTCGTACGCAGGTCCTTGATCCTAGACTGGTCCAGCACGTAGGAGCGGATCTGACTTCCCCACCCGATATCCGATTTGCTGTCTTCCACCGCCTGCTGGCTGGCCTGACGTTTCTGCATCTCCAGTTCGTAGAGCTTGGCCTTGAGCTGGCGCATGGCCTGGTCCTTGTTCTTGTGCTGGGACCGGTCGTTCTGGCACTGCACCACGATCCCCGTGGGCATGTGGGTGATGCGCACCGCCGACTCGGTACGGTTCACGTGCTGCCCGCCCGCGCCGCTCGCCCGGTAGACGTCGATGCGCAGGTCCGCGGGATTGATCTCCACCTCCACGCTATCGTCGATCTCGGGGGACACGAACACGGCCGCGAAGGAGGTGTGGCGGCGATTGCCCGAGTCGAAGGGTGATTTGCGCACCAACCGGTGCACACCGGTCTCCGTGCGCAGCCAACCGAAGCAATGATCCCCCTCGAACCGGATGGTGGCGGACTTGATCCCGGCCACCTCCCCGGGGGAGACCTCCATCAACTCCGTCTTGAAGCCTCGCCGCTCCCCCCAGCGCAGGTACATCCGCAGGAGCATCTCCGCCCAGTCCTGGGCCTCGGTGCCGCCGGAGCCCGCCTGGATATCCAGGAAGGCGTTGCTCGCGTCCATCTCCCCGGAGAACATCCTCCGAAACTCGAGCTTGGACACCCGCTCCTCGAACCCCTCCAGGTCCCGGGCAAGATCGCTCAGGGTCGCCTCGTCGGACTCCTCCGCCGCGAGGGCCAGCAGGCCATCGGCATCGGCGAGACCCTCGTCCAGCTCATCCATGGTGAGGACCACCGCCTCCAGGGCCGCACGCTCCCTGCCAAGTGACTGGGCCCGCTGGGGATCGCTCCAAACCTGAGGATCCTCCAGCTCCCGCAGGACCTCGGTCAGGCGGTCTTTGCGCTCCGCGTAGTCAAAGATACCCCCGTAGGGAATCGATGCGCCCCTTCAAGTCGTTGATCTTGTGCGCGATTGGGTTGATGTCCAGCATGGCCCGTCCTCGTTGAGTAAACGGTTAAGTATAGCCAGAGGACCAGAGGCAATGCCACGGGCGGGGCATTTGTACCGCAGGCCGCCGACACGCCTTGTCCCGTCGCCAGTCGTCTATACTTCGTCCCGAGCCAATCAACCGAATCCGACCCCACTCATGGCACGCCTACCTCGCTTCGTCTTGCCCGGGTATCCCCAGCACGTGATCCAGCGCGGCAATAACCGCCAGCAGATCCTCTTCGAAGAGGAGGACTACTGGTTCCTGTGGGAGAAGATCGGGGCGGCGGCGGATAAGTTCGGGTGCCAGATCCATGCCTACGTGCTCATGCCAAACCACTTCCATTTGCTGCTGACCCCCTTGAGTGAGGATGGGATTGGCAAGCTGATGCAGTACGTCGGGCGCTACTACGTCCAGTTCTTCAACAACCGCTACGACCGCACGGGGACCCTCTGGGAGGGCCGCTACCGGGGAACCCTGGTCGACCCCGCCAGCTTCCTGTTGCCGGTCAGCCGCTACGTCGAATCCAACCCGGTACGCCAGGGTCTCGTGAAAGAACCGGGAGACTATGCCTGGTCGAGCTATGGGGCCAATGCGCTTGGAACCGATGACCCCCTTGTAAGGCCCCACGCCGTCTACGAGAAGCTGGGGCGCAGCCGCAAGGCACGCCAAGCCGCCTATGCCAAAGGGTTCACTCCTCCCCCGGATGAGGCCCTCCT
>JBAPYD010000412.1:0-2408 GCA_049284555.1 Chromatiaceae bacterium
CGGCAAGGGCGCGCCTCTGCCAGGCGTCCTGGTTCTCGGTGATCTGCATCATCCAGCCCTTGGCGTCGGCGGCGTGCTCCGTGACCTTGTTGTCGCCGTACATGTCCGCCGCGAACGCCACGTAGCCCAGCTCGGCCAGCATTCGGGCCCGGCGCTTGGCGTAGTCGTTGAGCCCCCACCACTCGTGGACCACCAGCACACCTGGTCGTTTGCCCTCGAGGGCGTCGTCGTAGGCGATGTAGCCGCTGAGCGTCTGGTCGCCGTCCTGGTACTGGACGGATTCCATCTTCACCTCCGCCAAGGCCGCCGCGGGCAGACCGAGGGCGAAGGCGAGGGCCAGGGATGGGCGGAGCGCTGGGGCGGATTGAACCTTCATACTGCCTCCTATGGATTGTCTTTCGGCGCGTTGCTGTGGGTTGGGGCGCGGCTCAGGCGATCAAGAGCAGCAGGTTTTAGAAGATCGCCCAGCCGGCGGCACTGTAGAAAAAGACGCGACCCACGGGGATGAGGGCCACCGGCATCGCGAGGAGGGCACCCAGGGCGAGCATCGGCCAGACCATCAGGGAGGTGAGGAGTGACTTCAGGGTCCAGTCCCTGATCAGCAGGAGCATGAGCGCGCCCGCCAGGGTCAGGAATGCCGTGACCCCGATCCAGGCAAGATACCGCAAGAGCCAGGTCGTCAGGCCTCGTAGCAGGCTCTTGAGTGCGGATAAGGCGCCCGCCATCGATCTTGGGCCTCCTCGCGCCGTTGCCGGGTCCCGAGGTCCAGGTGGGGCCTCAGCCGGCAAACGCCCTTGCGGTTGATCTGTTGCGCGGCCGCTGAGCCCCTGCCCGACCAATCCTAGGCGGGGAGTTGCTCCGCTCCGGCAGGTCCGATGAGCTCATCCACATGGGTGCTGACGCAACGACCCAGGGCCGAGAGGCTGTAGCCCCCTTCCAGACAGGAGACCACCCGCTCTTCGGCATGTTTGCCCGCCAGGTCATGGAGTTTGCGGGTGATCCAGGCATAATCCGACTCCACCAGATTGAAGTGGGCCATGTCGTCCTCGGCATGACCGTCGAAACCCGCGGAAATCAGGATCAACTGGGGGGCGAAGGCGTCGAGACGCGGCAGCCAGGCCCGCTCCACGGCGGCTCGGTACTCGGCACCGCTGGTGAGCCGCGGCAGGGGGAGGTTGCAGATGTTGGGCACATCCGTGTCGGCGCCGCTGCCGGGATAGAAGGGGTGCTGGAAGCTGGAACAGAAGAGGATGCGGTCGTCCCCGGCGAAGATGTCCTCGGTCCCGTTGCCGTGGTGGACGTCGAAGTCCACGATGGCCACCTTGGAGAGCCCGTGGTGCTCCAGCGCATGGGCGGCCCCGATCGCCACGTTGTTGAAGAAGCAGAACCCCCCCGGGGTGCGACGTCCCGCGTGATGGCCCGGCGGGCGCACCGAACAGAAGGCGGCGTGATGGCGCCCGCTCATCACCAGGTCCACCCCCAGGATGGCGGCCCCGGCAGAGCGCAGGGCGGCGGCCAGGGTGCCGCTGCTCATGGCCGTGTCGCCATCCACCCAGGTCAGCACGTCGTCGGCCCTGGGGGCGGCCTCGAAGATGTCCTGGACGTAGTCCCGGTCATGGACCCGTGCCAGTTGCTCGATGCTGGCCTCCGGGGCGTCATAATGGGTGACCAGCATCTCCATGCCCGAGGCGATCAGCCGGTCCTGGATCGCGTAGAGGCGTTCGGGACACTCGGGGTGGTGGGGCCCCATGCGGTGGGCCTTGCAGGCCTCGTGGGAGATGAAGGCGAGGTTCATGGGATGGTCCTCGATGGGCGATCGCCACGTATTGCCGCTCCACGCGCCCCGCGATGCCTCCGTGGCGGGCGGGACCGCGCGGGCGCACAGTAACTGAAGCTTAAACCGAATCGGCCCGAGGAGGGCAGACACCCGATGCGCTTGTCCGATGTGGACCAACTCTTCACCCCTGGGGCGGTGGCCGTCTTCGGCGCCAGCGACAGCGCGGGCTCGATCGGCGGTCAGGTATTCCGCAACCTGCTCGCCGGTGGCTTCAAGGGTCATCGCTATGCCATCAACCCGAAGTACGAGCAGGTCGCTGGCGAGCCTTGCTACCCCAATCTGGTGGCCCTGGACAAGCACGTGGACCTGGCCCTGATCGCCACCCCGGCGAATCGGGTGGCCGAGATCCTCGATCAATGCGGGGGCTTCGGGGTGCGGGTGGCGGTGGTCTACTCCGCCGGCTTCGGCGAGCAGGGGGAGCGCGGTATCGCCCTGCAAGACCATCTCGTGGAGGCGGCCCGGCGCAATCGCATCCGGGTGCTGGGGCCCAATTGCCTCGGGGTGATGCGCCCGCAGCAGGGTCTCAACGCCAGCGTGGGGGAGGACATGCCCAGGCGGGGCAAGGTGGCCC
>JBAPYD010000413.1:0-11254 GCA_049284555.1 Chromatiaceae bacterium
GCCGTCGTTGCTCCTGGTCCAGGGACTCCAGCTCGGGCACGCTGAGGTCGAGCGCGCCGAGTTCGTCCACCTGGAAGCGCAGCAGGTCCAGGTGCTGGGCCCGGTCCGCGGAGGCCCCCTCCAGCTCCTCGAGCCGCCGGTCCAGGGCGCGGAACGACCGGTAGGCGGAGGCGACCGACAGGGCCAGATCCTGGTGACCTCCGTAGGCGTCCAGCAGCACCCGCTGGTCCTTGGGGCGCAGCAGGGACTGGTGGGCGTGCTGGCCGTGGATGTCCACCAACAGGTCCCCCAGCTCCTTGAGCTGGGTGCCGCTGACGGGCCGGCCGTTGACGTAGGCCCTCGATCGGCCCTCCCGCACGATGAGACGGCGCACGACGCAGTCCCCGTCGTCGTCCAGGGCCTGCTCGACCAGCCAGTCCCTGGCCCAGGGCGCCCGACCGACGTCGAAGGTCGCCACCACCTCCGCCCGCTCCCGGCCCGCGCGCACGACGGTGGCGTCCGCCTTGTCTCCCAGGGCCAGGCCCAGGGCGTCGATCAGGATGGACTTCCCCGCCCCGGTCTCCCCGGTCAGGGCGCAGAGCCCCGCCGACAGGTCCAGCTCCAGCCGACTCACGATCGCCAGGTCCTGCACCAGGATATGGGTCAGCACGGATGCGGCCCCCCATATCCCCTCGGCCCTCGCCGCTCGCCCCTCGCCACTGCCCTCAACATGGCCCAGACGCCTGGGGATGCCCGCCCCATCCCAGCTTGGCCCGCAGGATCTTGAAGTGGTCGTGGCCCTTGGGGTGCAGCAGGCAGACGCGCTCCGGGTGCCGGGTGACCCGAATGCTGGCCTCCCTGGGGAGTTCCAGATCGGTCTGGCCGTCGCAGTTCACATGGACGTGGCCGTGGTCGTGGCCGCACATTCGGATCTCGATCCGACTGTCGCCCGGAACCACCAGGGGTCGGTTGCTGAGATCATGGGGGCAGATCGGGACCAGCAGGATGGCGTCGAGGGCCGGGGCCACGAGGGGGCCGCCACCCGACAGGGCGTAGGCGGTCGAGCCCGTCGGCGTGGCGACGATCAGGCCGTCCGAGCGCTGGGCGTTGACGAAGGCGCCGTCGATATAGGTCTCGAACTCGATCATCCGCGCCGTGTTCCATTTGTGGATCACCACGTCGTTGAGCGCTGCGTAGGCCCGGTGGGGGTCGGAGTCGGTGACCACCACCGCAGAGAGCAGGGCGCGGACGTCGGTCTCGTACTCGCCGGCCAGGATCGCGTCCAGGGCGCTCTCGATATGGTCGGGTGAGATATCCACCAGGAAGCCGAGCCGGCCCAGGTTGATCCCGAGCAGGGGGACCTTGTAGCCGGCCATCGCCCGGGCCGCGTGCAGCAGGGTTCCGTCGCCCCCGACCACCACGATCAGGTCGCCGCGGGAGCCGAGCACGGGGACCGGGAAGCCTTCGGCGGCAGGCCGCCCCAGGAGACGCGCACTCTCGGCGTCCAGCAAAGGGGTCAGCCCCCGGCGGCCGAGGTGGTCTTTCAGCCGATGCAGGGTCGTGCGCACCCTGGCTGCATCGCCCTGCTTGCCGATGATGCCGACGGTGCGGAATGGGGCCATGGCTTCCCCGGGGCTGAGGGCGGCTGGAGGGGGCTCCGGACCCGGAAACGGTAGCACGGGGGCGGACCAGGCTCCAAGGGCGCCCCGAGGTCCAGGGCTCGCCCCGTGACCGATCCCCGGGCCCTTCGGCCGAGCCCGGTCGGAAACAGGGAGCCCATCACCTTGACAGGCCGGCGGCGAGTGCCTAGATTGGCGGCGTTTAGCACTCCTTCGAAGTGAGTGCTAACAGGATGGCCAGTCGAATCGAGGCACGAAACAGGACCGACGGCGGTAGAGGCGTGGCAACTCCAGCACGGCACGGTGACACCCAGATCAGCGAGCGCGCCTTGCACTTTTTGAGGGCGCTGGTGGAGCGCTATATCAAGGATGGCCAACCCGTGGGCTCCCGCACACTCGCGAAGGATACGGGTCTGGAGCTCAGCCCCGCCACCATCCGCAATGTCATGGCGGACCTGGAGGACCTGGGGCTCGTGGCCTCGCCTCACACCTCCGCCGGGCGGATCCCGACGGCCGCCGGTTACCGGCTCTTCGTCGACTCGCTGCTGACGATGCATCCGCCCTCGGCGGATGAGCTGGAGGCACTGCGGATGCGCTTCGCGGGGGGTGGGGACGCCAAGTCCCTGGTGGAGGCCACGTCCCGCCTCTTGTCCGGCGTCACGCGGCTGGCCGGGGTGGTGATGATGCCCCGACACGAGCGTAACGCCTTCCGTCAGATCGAGCTTCTGCCGTTGTCCGGAGCACGGGTGTTGGCGATCCTGGTGACCTGCGAGGGTGAGGTCCACAACCGGGTCATCACCACGGAGCGCACCTTCACCGCCTCGGAGCTGGAGGAGGCGGCGAACTTTCTGAACCGGATGTTCACCGGCCAGGACATCAAGGAGGTCCGCAAGCGCCTGCTGGACGATCTCAAGCGCACCCACGCCAACATGGATGCGCTCCTGATGCGGGCCCTGAGCCTGGCCCACGACGTGGTGGAGGCCGCGGAGCAACCGGACGATTACGTCATCGCCGGGCAGACCAATCTGATGGAATTCGGCGAGCTGGCGAACATGGACCGGCTCAAGCAACTCTTCGATGTCTTCACCCAGAAGCGCGAGATGCTGCACATCCTCGACCGCTGTATCGAGGCGGAGGGGGTGCAGATCTTCATCGGCGACGAGTCTGGCTACGGCCTGCTGGACGATATGAGCGTGGTGACCCGGGCCTATCGGGTCGAGGGTCAGGTGGTGGGCGTGCTCGGAGTCATCGGTCCCACCCGGATGGACTACCAGCGGGTCATTCCGATCGTGGACGTCACGGCACGCCTTCTGGCCGCCGCGCTTCGCCAATAGACAGAAGATCGGGGCACGCTGACACGAGCCGGCGCGAGCACGGTCGGGGGTCGGCGCGACTCCCTCGCAGTACCGGAGGTCAACATGATGAAGGATACCGAGGACAACCCCATGCCAGAGACTGCAGCAGCGCCGGATGCAGCGGCGCAGGACAGCATGGCGAAGGCCACGTCCGAGCCCGAGGCGATCGAGCAGCATGCGGCGACGGTCGAGGAGCTGGCCGCCGAGCTGGAGGCCGCGCGCGCCAAGGCGGACGCGAACTGGGACCTGCTCCTGCGGGCCAGGGCGGAGATGGAGAATCTGCGTCGACGCCAGGTGGCGGAGCTCGAGAAGGCCCACAAGTACGCCCTGGACGGGTTCGTGCGGGAGTTGCTGCAGGTTCGCGACAGCCTCGAGCTCGGGCACGACGCCGCCCAGGAGGCGGACGCCGATATCGGGAAGCTGCGCGAGGGCACCGAGCTCACCCTCAAGCTCCTGAGCGACGTCATGGCCAAGTTCGGCGTGGAGTCGGTCGAGCCCCTGAATCAGCCCTTCAACCCGGAGCTCCACCAGGCCATGACCATGCAGCCCAGATCCGACGTCCCACCCAACACGGTCGTGGCCGTGTTGCAGAAGGGCTACACGCTCAACGGCCGCCTCGTGCGCCCCGCCCTGGTGATGGTGTCCAGCGCCGGGTGAGGGCCCGAGGTGGCCCCGCTGGATGAGCCAGCCCCCTCGGATATGGGCTTGAAGGGGGCGGGTTTCCCCCCAACTCAAGGGGCAATTCGGCGCCCGAAAAGGCGACAACAAAGCGCCGCCCAGACGAGATAATTCGGAGACACAAGATGGGAAAGATCATCGGTATCGACCTTGGCACCACCAATTCCTGTGTGGCCGTCATGGAGGGCGACAGCGTCAAGGTCATCGAGAACGCCGAGGGGGACCGCACCACGCCCTCCATCGTCGCCTACACCAGTGACAACGAGGTCGTGGTGGGCCAGTCCGCCAAGCGCCAGGCGGTCACCAACCCCAAGAACACCCTGTTCGCCATCAAGCGTCTGATCGGTCGCCGGTATGACGACCAGGTGGTCTCGAAGGACAAGGGGATGGTGCCCTATCAGATCGTCAAGGCGGACAACGGGGACGCCTGGGTGGAGGTCAACGGTCGCAAGATGGCCCCCCCGGAGATCTCGGCCAAGGTCCTCCAGAAGATGAAGAAGACGGCCGAGGACTACCTCGGCGGCACCGTCAGCGAGGCGGTCATCACGGTGCCCGCCTATTTCAACGACTCCCAGCGCCAGGCGACCAAGGACGCGGGGCGCATCGCCGGCCTCGAGGTCAAGCGCATCATCAACGAGCCCACCGCCGCGGCCCTTGCCTACGGCATGGACAAGAAGCGCGGCGATCAGAAGATCGCGGTCTTCGACCTGGGCGGCGGCACCTTCGACATCTCCATCATCGAGATCGCGGAGATCGAGGGGGAGCACCAGTTCGAGGTGCTATCCACCAACGGGGACACCTTCCTCGGGGGGGAGGACTTCGATCTGCGGATCATCGAGTTCCTGGCGGCCGAGTTCAAGAAGTCCCAAGGCGTCGACCTGCACAACGACCCCCTGGCGTTGCAGCGGCTGAAGGAGGCGGCGGAAAAGGCCAAGATCGAGCTCAGCTCCAGCCAGCAGACGGACATCAACCTCCCCTACATCACGGCCGACCAGACCGGGCCGAAGCACCTCAACGTCAAGCTCACCCGGGCCAAGCTCGAGTCCCTCGTGGAGGACCTCATCGACCGCACCATCGAGCCCTGCCGCATCGCGCTCAAGGATGCCGGGCTCACGGCGGGTCAGATCGACGAGGTCATCCTGGTGGGTGGTCAGACCCGGATGCCCAAGGTCCAGGCCAAGGTGGAGGGCTTCTTCGGCAAGGCCCCACGCAAGGACGTGAACCCCGACGAGGCGGTCGCCATCGGCGCCGCCATCCAGGGCGGCGTGCTGGGGGGCGAGGTCAAGGACGTGCTCCTCCTGGACGTGACCCCCTTGTCGCTCGGCATCGAGACCCTGGGCGGGGTCATGACCAAGCTGATCGAGAAGAACACGACCATCCCGACCTCCGCCCAGCAGGTCTTCTCAACGGCCGACGACAACCAGACGGCGGTGACCGTGCACGTCCTCCAGGGCGAGCGCGAGCGGGCGGCGGACAACAAGTCCCTGGGGAGGTTCGACCTCTCCGACATCCCGCCGGCCCCGCGCGGTGTCCCTCAGATCGAGGTCAAGTTCGACATCGACGCCAACGGCATCCTCAACGTCTCCGCCAAGGACAAGGCGACCGGCAAGCAGCAGTCCATCGTCATCAAGGCATCCTCCGGGCTCTCGGACGACGAGATCGCCAAGATGGTGAAGGATGCCGAGGCCCACGCGGAGGAGGATCGGCGCCTGCACCAGCTGGTCGCGGCCCGCAACCATGCGGACAACATGATCCATGCCACCCGCAAGTCCATGGCCCAGATCGGGGACAAGATGGAGAGCGGGGAGAAGGACGCGATCGAGTCCGCCATCCATGACCTGGAAGAGGCCATGAAGGGTGAGGACAAGGACCAAATCGAGTCCCTGACCCGGAAGCTCGGCGAGGCCTCCTCGAAGATGGCGGAGCGGCTCTATGCCCAGGGTGGGGCCCAGAGCGGGCCCCAGTCCGGTCCCGAGGGCGGCCCCGAGGCCGGTGCTGGCCCCCAGGGCGGGGGCGCCCATGACGACGTGGTCGACGCCGAGTTCGAAGAGGTCAAGGACGACAAGAAGTAGTCGCTGACGCCGGTTCGGCCGGCGAAGCGCCAGTCCACGGCGCGGTGGCCTCGGCCCCGCGCCGTCATCGCTCAGTCACCGTCGATCCACGGGTTTGAGCGCCGTCCGCTCTAGACTCGACACCCGCCACGTCCCAATGTCCAAACGCGACTATTACGAAGTCCTGGGGGTTGCGCGCAACGCCAGTGAGGCCGACGTCAAGAAGGCCTTCAAGCGGTTGGCGATGAAGTATCACCCGGACCGCAACCCCGGCGACCAGCGGGCGGAGGAGCAGTTCAAGGAGGCCAAGCTGGCCTATGACGTGCTCTCCGACCCCAGGAAGCGCTCGGCTTATGATCAGTTCGGGCACGCCGGCGTCGAGGCCGGCCCCGGTGGGTTCGGCGGACCGGGAGACTTCGCCGGCGCCGGGTCTTTCCAGGACATCTTCGGGGATGTCTTCGGCGACATCTTTGGTGGACGGGCAGGCCGGCGCGGCGGGCGGGGGGCCGACCTGCGCTACGACCTCACCCTGACCCTGGAGGAGGCGGTCGCGGGCAAGGATGTGAAGATCCGCTTCCCCACCCTGGTCGACTGCCAGTTCTGCGGTGGCAGCGGCGCAAAGCCCGGCACCAACCCCAAGACCTGCCCCACCTGCCGCGGCAGCGGTCAGGTTCGGATGCAGCAGGGGTTCTTCTCACTCCAGCAGACCTGTCCCCAGTGCCGCGGCAGCGGGAGGATCATCGAGGAGCCCTGCGGCCATTGCCGGGGCCGCGGTCGGCTGCAGGAGGAGAAGACCCTCTCCGTCAAGGTTCCCCCAGGGGTGGACACGGGCGACCGGATTCGCCTCTCGGGTGAAGGGGAGCGGGGTGAGCACGGCGGTCCCGCGGGTGACCTCTACGTCCAGGTCCAGGTGCAGGAGCATCCCATCTTCACCCGGGAGGATAGCCACCTCTACTGCGAGGTGCCTATCGGCTTCGTGGTGGCGGCCCTGGGAGGGGAGCTGGAGGTGCCGACCCTGGATGGGAAGGTGATGCTCAAGATCCCGCCGGGGACCCAGACGGGGAAGATGTTCCGCGTGCGTGGGAAGGGGGTGAAGCCTGTGCGCGGAACCACCGTGGGGGACCTGCTGTGTCGGGTCATGGTGGAGACCCCGGTGAACCTCACGGAGCGCCAGAAGGAGCTGCTGCGTGAGTTCGATGCCAGCGTGCAGGAAGGAGGGTCACGACACAGCCCTCAATCCCATAGCTGGCTGGACGGAGTCAAGAGCTTCTTCGAGAAGATGGGCTTCTAGCCCCAGGGCGGCCCGTCGCCGGGCGCTCCTTGGCCCGCACGGGAAGCGCCATAGACTAGCCGTCTCCCTACCGCCCGAGCTGGTCCCGCTCGGACGGATCGCCCGCCAGCGCCATTGCCTCGATGGATCGGTCCACGGCCCGCCGCTGCTCATCGGTCCCCTGGAGCTTGATCATGAGCCTCACCTCGTTGGCGGAATCCGCGTACTTGAGCGCATCCTCGTAGCTGATCTCCCCCTCCGTGAAGAGGTCGTAAAGGGCCTGGTCGAAGATGATCATGCCCTGTTCCCTGGAGCGCTTCATGAGCTCCTTGAGCTTGTGCACCTCCCCCTTGCGGATCAGATCCCCGACGAGGGGGGTGTTGATCATCACCTCCACGACGGCCCGGCGGCCCTTGCGGCCCTTGCGGGTGATGAGCTGCTGGGCCACCACCGCCTTTAGGTTGAGCGACAGGTCCAGCAGGAGCTGGTTGCGGGAGTCCTCGGGGAAGAAGTTGATGATGCGGTCCAGGGCCTGATTCGCGTTATTGGCATGGAGGGTGGCCAGCACGAGATGCCCCGTCTCCGCGAAGGCGATGGCGTACTCCATGGTCTGGCGGGTGCGGATCTCGCCGATCAGGATCACGTCCGGGGCCTGGCGCAGGGTGTTCTTGAGCGCCACCTCGAAGGACTCCGTGTCCACGCCCACCTCCCGCTGGGTGATGATGCACCCGTCGTGGTCGTGGAGGTACTCCACCGGGTCCTCGATGGTGATGATGTGGCCCGTGCTGTGGCGATTGCGGTAGCCCACCAGCGCCGCGAGCGAGGTGGACTTGCCGGTGCCCGTCCCGCCCACGAAGATCACCATGCCGCGCTTGGTCATGGCCAGGTCGCGCAGGATCGGAGGGAGCTTCAGCTCCTCGATGGTGGGGATCCGGGTCTCGATGCGGCGCAGCACCATGGCGGGGGAGTCCCGCTGCACCAGGGCGCTCACCCGGAAGCGTCCCATCTTCGCCCGGCTGATCGCGAACTGGCACTCCTTGGTACGGAGGAACTCCTCCCGCTGGGTGTCGTTCATCACCGCCAGCACCAGCTCCCTGGCCTGCTCAAGGGTCAGGGGGTGCTTGCCGGCCGGGCGGATGACGCCATCCACCTTGATGCTGGGGGGCCAGCCGGCCGTGATAAAGAGGTCGGAGCCCTTGGTCTCCACCAGGGCCGTCAGCAGCTTCTCCAGTGCCTCGTTCAGGTCCATGTCGCCAGTCCTCTCGCGAAGTTAGGCCCCAGCCCCGCCCGTTGCCTTCAGCATCACATGAAGTCGTCCTTGCTCTGGGCCTTGGCGCGGGCATCCTTGCGGGCGATGAGGCCCTTCTGCATCAGCTCCTTGAGGTTCTGATCCAGGGTCTGCATGCCGTGGGCCTGGCCCGTCTGGATGGCGGAGTACATCTGGGCCACCTTGGCCTCCCGGATCAGGTTACGGATGGCGGGGGTGCCGATCATGATCTCGTGGGCGGCGATACGGCCCCCGCCGGTCTTCTTGAGCAGGGTCTGGGCGATGACCGAGCGCAGGGACTCCGAGAGCATGGTGCGCACCATGTCCTTCTCGGCCGCCGGGAAGACGTCGATGATCCGGTCGATGGTCTTGGCGGCGGAGGTGGTGTGCAGGGTGCCGAAGACCAGGTGCCCAGTCTCGGCGGCGGTGAGGGCGAGGCGAATGGTCTCCAGGTCCCGCATCTCGCCCACCAGGATGATGTCCGGGTCCTCGCGCAGGGCCGAGCGCAGGGCCTCGCTGAAGCCCAGGGTATCCCGGTGCACCTCGCGCTGGTTGACCAGGCACTTCTTGCTGGTGTGAACGAACTCGATCGGGTCCTCGATCGTCAGGATGTGCGCGTAGTGGTTGTCGTTGAGGTGGTCCACCATGGCCGCCAGGGTGGTGGACTTGCCCGAGCCCGTGGGTCCGGTCACCAGCACCAGGCCGCGGGGCACGTCGACGATGTCCTTGAAGATGGCCGGGGCGTTGAGGTCCTCCAGGGTCAGGACCTTGGATGGGATGGTGCGGAAGACCGCGGCGGCACCCCGCTTCTGGTTGAAGGCGTTGACGCGGAAGCGCGCCACCCCGGGGATCTCGAAGGAGAAGTCGGTCTCCAGGAACTCCTCGTAGTCCTTGCGCTGCTTGTCGTTCATGATGTCGTAGACAAGCGAGTGCACCGTGCGGTGCTCCAGGGGCGGGACATTGATCCGCCGCAGGTCCCCGTCCACCCGGATGATTGGCGGGATCCCCGCCGAGAGATGGAGGTCTGAGGCGTTGTTCTTGACGCTGAAGGCGAGCAGCTCGGCGATGTCCAACTTGACCTCCTGGCGTAACCTGCGGTCTTTCTCAGCGGCTGGCGGTGTGACGTACCCCGTGGCGCCCGGATCGCTGGTCAGGCCGCGTCTCCTCGGTGGGACGCCCCTGGATTATGCCGAAGCACCCGGGGGTCGGCATCGGCGTGTCATGAAAGGGCGACGGGGATCACGCGGTGGGCCTGCTCGCAACCGGCTCCGAACCGGCTCCGCACCAACTCAGTCCCCCGCGGCCTCCCCCATGCGGGCCGCCTTCTCGAGCACCATGGCCTCCAGGTCCCGCTTGAAGCCCGCGATGCGCGCGAGCAGCCCGGGATCGGAGGTGGCGAGAATCTGGGCCGCCAGGATGCCCGCGTTCTTCGCGCCGTTGATGGCCACGGTGGCCACCGGCACTCCGGCGGGCATCTGCACGATGGAGAGAAGCGAGTCCTGACCCCCGAGCGCGGAGGTCTTGACCGGCACCCCGATCACCGGCAGCGGCGTGAGGGCGGCGGCCATGCCCGGGAGATGGGCGGCCCCGCCGGCCCCGGCGATGATGACCCGGAGCCCCCGCTCCACCGCTCCGCTCGCGTAGTCGTAGAGGCGCGCCGGGGTCCGGTGGGCGGACACGATGGTCATCTCGAAGGGCACGCCGAGCTCCCGGAGGATGACGGCGGCCTCCTGCATCACGGGCAGGTCCGAATCACTGCCCATGATGATGCCGACCAGCGGTGAGGCGGCGTGGTCGCCCTCGGCTTGGCTCATGGATGGTCCTCCCCGGTGATCTCGATCAGGTCCCGGACGTGCTTGGCCTTGCGGCGTGCCTCCGCGATGTCTCGATCCAGCACGGTGACGTGCCCCATCTTGCGGAACGGCTTGGTGGCCGCCTTGCCGTAGACGTGCACGCACACCCCGGGGATGGCCAGCGCCGCCGCCAGTCCCTTGATCAGGGGTCGGCCCCGGTGTCCGGGGGCACCCAGCAGGTTGACCATGGCCGCGGGGCAGAGCTGGTCGGTGGCGCCCAGGGGCAGGCCGACGATGGCCCGCAGGTGCTGCTCGAACTGGTCCGTGGCGTTCGCCTCGATGGTGTGGTGGCCCGAATTGTGGGTGCGCGGGGCCACCTCGTTCACCAGCAGCTCCCCGTCCGCGTTCATGAACAGCTCGATGCCAAAGACGCCGACGCCCCCGAGGGACTCCACCGTGCGCCGGGCGAGGGCATGGGCCGAGCTCACGGTCTCGGGGGCCAGGTTGGCCGGGGCCAGCAGCATATCGAGCACGTTCTCCCCCGGGCGGAAGCACATCTCCACGGGCGGGTAGCAGCGGCAGTCCCCATCCAGGCCCCGGGCCACCAGCACCGCGATCTCCTTGGCATCGGGGACGAAGCGCTCCACCAGGGACGGGACCCGCAGGTGCCCGTCGAAGTCCCCGGCCTCCCGCATCACCGCCACACCACGCCCGTCGTAGCCTCCCCGGCGGGCCTTCTGGACCAGGGGGTAGCCGAAGGCGGCGAAGGCCTGGGGCCGTGGCTCCGGCATGGGGATGAATGGGGCCGTGGGGATGCCGGCCGCAGCCAGCGCCTCCTTCTGGGTGAGCTTGTCCTGGATGACCGCCAGCACCTGGGGGTTTGGGCGGATCTGGCACCCCTCCCGCTCCAGCTCGATCAGGGTCTCGGTGTCGATTTCCTCGATGTCGAAGGTGGTGACGTCGCAGGACTCCGCCAGCTCCCGCAGCTTCGCCGGGTCGTGGTAGTCCCCCACGATCTGGTGCCCGGCCACCTGGCCGGCGGGTGAGCCGGGGGTCGGGTCCAGCACCACGCAGGTACAGCCGAGCCGCTGGGCGGCCATGACCATCATGCGGCCAAGCTGGCCGCCGCCGATGATCCCGATGCGGGCCACGGGGTAGGGATAGGCATCCATGGGCGAATCATCGGCCCAATCGCCGGGATTGGAAAGCCCCGGCCCCGGGGTCGGCCGCCGCTGGCCGCCC
>JBAPYD010000414.1:0-3241 GCA_049284555.1 Chromatiaceae bacterium
GTCCACCGGCGCACCATTTCCTTCAGCCCTCGGATCGACTCGACCCGGTCCTGCAAGGCCGAGCGTAAGCCTGCCGCCGACCTGCACCCGGCAAAACTCGGACAACCCAATGGACCTGGGGTATTGTCCGCAAGAGACCGATGGGTGCTCGGCTTTTGACGGGAGCCCATCGGCGGACGCCATCGTAGGGACCCCTTTAGGCATGTGGATGCGGGCACCCTTGCCATGACCGCAACGATAGGGCCGGCGATTTGGGCTGCTTTCCTCTCGGCTCTGCTGTTCGGCGCCTCGACGCCCCTGGCGAAGGTCCTGCTCGCGCAGGTGCCACCACTCGCCCTGGCCGGTCTCCTCTACATAGGAGCGGGCGTCGGCTTGACCCTCCTGCGCTGGGTGTGGCGAGGCATCGGCCGCGGGACGATCGCACAAGAGGCACCCCTGGCGGGACGGGACTGGGGGTGGCTGGCGGGAGCGATCCTGGCCGGGGGTGTCGTCGCCCCCGTGCTGCTGATGCTTGGGCTGGTGCACACTCAGGCAGCGAGCGCGGCCCTCTTGCTGAACCTTGAAGGTGTCTTCACGGCCCTGCTGGCCTGGTTTGTCTTTCAGGAGAACGTCGACCGGCGGGTGGCGATCGGGTTCTTTCTGATCGCCGGGGCTGGCGTCCTGCTGTCCTGGGAGGGTGCGCCCGCCGCGGGGCTGCCGCTCGGTGCGCTGGCGGTCATCGCGGCCTGCCTGGCCTGGGCCGTGGACAACAACCTCACCCAGCGTGTCTCCGGCAGTGATCCGATGCAGGTCGCCGGGCTCAAGGGCCTGGTCGCCGGCGGCATCAATCTAACGATAGCGGTATCCACCGGCTGGACACCACCCGCGGTCCCTGTGGCGCTGGTGGCTCTCGGAGTGGGCTTGCTCGGCTATGGGGTCAGCCTGAGCCTATTCGTCTGGGCCCTGCGCCACCTCGGTACCGCCCGCACGGGGGCCTATTTCTCCGTCGCGCCTTTCTTCGGGGCCGCCACCGCCATGTTGCTGCTCGCCGAGCGGCCGGCAGCACTGTTCTGGGTGGCAGCGGCACTGATGTCCATCGGCGTGTGGCTGCACGTTACCGAGCGCCACGACCATCCTCATCGGCACGAGCGCCTGACCCATACGCACATGCACGGCCACGACGAGCATCACCAGCATGGGCACCCCAGCGGCTGGGATGGCGTCGAGCCGCACACCCATCTGCATGAGCACGCGCCCATGGTGCACACGCACCCGCATTACCCCGACCTGCACCACAGGCACGGCCATGGGTGAGACGCTTGGAGCCGCTGGGAAACCGACAGTCGCCGAGTCCTCCACGCGGACGTACGACACGCCCACGCCTGATGTCAGGCGCCAAACACTGACGAGGTGGCTGCCCGGTTGTCTCGTCTTCTTGCTCGCCACTGCTGGAACCTGGGCAGCCGACGAGGGGGCCGATCCCGTCTATGAGGTCCGGCCCATTGGCTGGATCAGGAAGGCCGACGGCCGAACCACGATCGAGGTGGAGAGGCGGTACCAATCTGCCCTCCTGGGCGTCGCCGAGCTGGAAGCGATCTGGGTGCTCTACTGGTTCGACCACAACGACACCCCGGAAAGACGTTCGATCTTGCAGGTGCACCCGCGTGGAAACCCCGAGAACCCGATACGCGGCGTGTTCGCCACACGCGCCCCGATGCGTCCGAATTTGATCGCGCTGAGCCGCTGCCGGGTGCTCTCAGTTCGGGACAACGTTATCGAGATCGACGACATCGACGCCTTTCCCGACACGCCGGTACTGGACATCAAGCCATAGCCGTGCGGGCCAGGGGTGGCCCGCCATTTTGAAGGGCCTTAAGCCCTTGCGAATGGAGCGCCCAGAGACTCGTGCATCCCGGGAAGCGAGGTGGTCGAATCGCAGAAGCACGCTCCGAGCTAGAATTGGAGGCAATAAGGACAGCCGCTTCAGGACCTCAGCGTGTCCTTCGGGTGCTCGCCGAACATCTTCCGGAACTCGCCGGCAAAGCGGCCCAGGTGAGCGATGCCGTGGCGCTCGGCCAGGTCGGCCACCCGCAGGGTGTCGGCGGAGGCGCGAAGCAGCTCCCGGCGCATGGCATTGAGGCGCAGGACGGCGACGTAGCGCGCCGGGGACAGGCCGAGATAGTCGTGGAACGCGAGCTCCAGGGTGCGGCGCGCGACCCCCAGGGTCTGAGCCAGCTCGGCGATGGAGCACCTCTCCGGCCCCTGCTCGTCCACCAGGCGCTCGAAGCGCCGCAGCAGGTCGGCGCGCTCGTAGAAGCTGGGATGCCGGTACTGGTCCCTTCGCGGGTCCAGGGACTGGTAGAGCTCCTCGATGAGGGCGTCGCGGAAGGTCTGCCGCGCCTCGGCGCTCATCAGGCCGTCAACCGCGGCGCGCATGAGCTGCGCCAGACGGGCATGCTGTCCGGCCCGCGGCGAGACCACGGACATCCGTCCGATGCTCTCCTCGGGGATGCCAGCCGCCAGGAGCGCGTCGCGATCGAGCTGCACGGCACACCACTCGGTGGCGGCGGGCAGCACATAGTCCAGCTCCCCGCCCTCGGGGAAGACGACCAGGTCGTGCGCCCGCGAGCGAATGCCATTGATGCAGCCCGGCTCGCGATCCGACAACAGGAACCCGATCGTGACCCGGGTGGGCGAGAAGCCGCCGCGCGCGAGCAGGGTCTGGGAGTAACAGCCCCGGTCGATGGTGAGCTCCCCGACCTCGGCCCGGACCAGCTCACCCCGGAAGGCTCCGGGGTGGAGCTGACGGTGCTCGAAGCCTGCATCGCGCACGGCCTCGGTGAGCAGATCGGGGTCGAACACCGCGAGGGAGATACGGTGCGGCTGTGCTCCGGCCGACGAGGGCGGGGGGCAGACAGGAGACACGTCGAGCGGCGGGACACCCATGTCGATCACCCGAGTCGTCAACCCCTTGTCCCACAGTGTAGAAGACGTCGTCCTGTCCGGAAGAAGGGGCTCCCCTCCCCGGAATGCCGTTTGCGCAAAACGGATAGCCGGGTTGACGCCTCAGGGGTTGCTACCATACTCGCAACTCTTCCCGCATTGATAAAACACCACGTAGGAGGAGAAGGATGAAAGCACACATGCTGAGGATTCTGCCAGCCCTGGCGCTGGCCGCACTGGCATCGGGCGTGGCCCGCGCCGCCGACAAGCCCAACATCCTGGTCGTCTGGGGCGACGACATCGGCCAGTCCAACATCAG
>JBAPYD010000415.1:0-4751 GCA_049284555.1 Chromatiaceae bacterium
GGGAGGGCAAGGACCCCCAGCGCCCTGACCCGCGATGCCTGGGCCGCGCGCTCACGGACCTGCCGCACACGATCCTCCGCGAGCTTGCGGGCGGAGATATCGAGATGGACGATCAACGCGCCTTCGAGGCCGCCGCCTAGGGCCGTGACGCTCACCAGAAACCAGAGCTCCCGCTCGGGTGTGCGGCACGGGTATTCCGTGGAGAAGGTCTCGGCCGAGCGCTCGACAACGGCCGTGACGCCGTCAGCGAGGGTCCGCATCCGCTGCGCATCCTCCCCCATGGAACGTCGGACAACCGACAGGTAACCCAGACCCAAGCCCGCCTCCGGGCCGGCCAAGGCGCCGTGGTCCAGGGCGAAACGCCGCCACGCCCCGTTAGCCGCGATGATGTGCCCTCGGCTATCCAGCAGCACCACCTGCGACGGCAGGGCGTCCAATACGGCTTGGCTGAAGCGGTCGCCCTTCCAATCCTTCGCTCGGCGTCGCATCTCACGCTCGATCTTGTCTTATCGATCCCACACTGGTAGCGCCAAGGGCCCGACCGCTCACGAGCGGAACAATAACCCCGTCCAAGGGGGCATCACAAATCGCGTCTGACAGCCCCGCACTCAGCGGTACGGCACGCAGCGCCTGGGTTGACAGCGCGACGCCAGCGCTCGCCTAGAAACAGGACAACGCATCCAACCCGAGGGGTTTCAAGCGCCTCAACCGCGCTCACGGGGTAGATCAGGGGGCGCGTCCTTGCGGGCCGATGTCAGCTCCTGGTAACGAAAGCAGTCCAGGGTGTGATCGTTGACCAGTCCCACGGCCTGCATCAAGGCGTAGCAGATGGTGGTACCGACGAACTTGAAGCCCAACCGCTTGAGCTCTCGGCTCATGCGATCCGAGTCCCGGGTGCTGGCGGGCACCTGGTCGAGACTGGGCCAGGCGTTCTCGCGGGGTCTGCCGTCGACGAAGCCCCACAGGAGCCCTGCGAGATCCAGACCCCGCTCCCTGAGGGCAAGCACGGCCCGGGCGTTGTTGATGGTCGCCTCGATCTTGAGCCGGTTGCGGACGATGCCGGGATCGCCGAGGAGTCGCTCCAGGTCGACGGGACCGAAGCGGGCGATCCGCTCCGGCTCGAACCCTGCAAAGGCGCGTCGATAGCCGTCGCGCTTGCGCAGGATCGTCAGCCAGGAGAGTCCCGCCTGGGCCCCCTCCAGGGTCAGCATCTCGAAGAGATGGCGCTCGTCGCGGCTCGGAACCCCCCACTCCAGATCGTGATAGGCGCGGTAGAGCGGATCGGATCCGCACCAGGCGCAGCGGACCCGACCGTCGGCCTCCATGATCCCGTCAGGCCCCCGCAAGGCGATCGAGGACCCCGAAGAGCGCCCCGTTGATCCGACCGTAGTCCTCGGGTCCCGCGGACAGGATGCGCTCCGCGCTTTGAACGAAGGGGCCGGGGCGAAGCTCCTCCGCGCACTGGGTGACGAGGTCCTGCACGCTCGTCGGGGTGGACTCGAGATGGAACTGAAGCCCCAGGACGCGACCGTCGTAGAGGAAGGCCTGGTGGGAGCAGGCACCGCTTCGAGCCAGGTGGACGGCACCGGGCGGCACGTCGAAGGTGTCGCCATGCCAGTGAAAGACCTGCAGCGACTGGGGCAAGAACCCGACCAGGGGCGACTCCAGCCCCTCCGGCGTCAGCTCGATGGGCATCCAGCCAATCTCCCGGTGGGCATTGCGGTAGACACGCCCGCCCAGGGCCTCGGCGATCAACTGGGCCCCCAGACAGATCCCCACCACCGTCTTGCCGGCGCCGACAGCGTCTCGGATGGCCTGCTTCTCGGGCACCAGCCAGGGAAAGGCATCCTCATCCGCCACGCCCATGGGCCCACCCATCACGACCAGCCAATCGTAGGTCGCCGGACCCGGTGGTACCGCCCCCGCGTGCAGTGGTGCCACGTCGATGCGGTGCCCCCGGGCCCGGGCCCAGTCCGCGATCCCGGCAGGCCCCTCGAAGGGGACGTGGGTCAGGCATTGAATGCGCATGGATCTAGGTCCCCCTGTTGGGATCCGTTGTTGGACTCCGTTGGTCGGGGCGCCGGTCCCCGACCCGAGGGCGACCGACCTCGGGCCCTCGGCATCCGCGTCGAGCGCTCAGCAGCCCGGATCCTCGGCGATCAGCTCCAGGGCACTCTTCAGAAGGGCGCTGGTCCGATAGAGCCCCACCAGGGTCTTGGCGTCCGTGACCGTGCCGTCCGCGCACCAGTCCAGGGCCTGATTCAGCGGGAGCCAATGGATCTCGATCAGCTCGTCCGGACCATGGTCGTGGCCCAGGAGCTCCAGCCCGCGGGCCAGCCAGAGGTGGATGACCTCGGTGAACACGCCCGGAGAGCTGTGCATCCGGCCGAGGTCTCGCCAGTCCGTGGCCCGAACCCCCGCCTCTTCCTCCAACTCCCGGCGAGCCGTGTTGATAGGCTCCTCGCCGGGATCGATCTTTCCGGCGGGAAGCTCCCACAGCCAGCCCTCTCCCGCGTGGCGGAACTGCCGCAGCAAGCAGACGCGCTCCTGCTCGTCCAGGGCCACCACAGCGGAGCCGCCGGGATGTCGGATCACCTCCAGCTCCACCCGGCGCCCGCTAGGCAGCTCCACCGTCTCCACCGCCACATCGATCACCCGTCCCTGGAAGACGGGCTCCCGCTTCAGTATCCGGTCTTCGCTCATGGCTGGATTCCCCTCTCGAGTCGTCGCCGTGGCCGGTTCGCAGGTCCCGCCACCCAAGTCATTCGCCTAAACTAGCGACGCTGCGGAAAACGCACAAGGCAAGGCCACTCATAAGGCAATCCATGGACACGCCCCACCGATCCGAGACTTCAGGTCCCCAGGGGAAGCCCCGCGCTTGGACCGAGCTTGCCGAGGAGGAGCAGACCCGGCTGCGCATCGCCTACGGACACTACCTCGACACACTGCCACCGACGTGCTCCCTCGAGACCAAGATCGAGCGCTTCCGGCACTGGCTCGCGGCTCAGGGCGTCGACTACCCCGGCTAGAGGCGGCCGGCGGGGGAGCAGGCCTAGGCACCCGCGGTCTCGTCCAGCCTTTCGCGCGCCGGGGCCGGCCCCGGTGAAGGCCTCGGCAACAGAAAGGCCAGCGCGCCGAGGATCAAGGTGGTCCCGAGCAGGAAGAGGTGGAGGTTGACCGCGCCGGCCAGGGCCTGCCGGGCATCCACACCCAGGGGTACGAGGGCGGCCACCGCCGCGAGCTCGTAGCTGCCGCTGCCGGCGATGCCGTGGAACGGCAGCACGCTGGAGAGCTCGGCCCCCATCACTCCCGCCAGCACCCGCCAGAAGTCGACGGGCACGAAGTGCCGGAGCACGCTGGCAAAGGCGACGAACTTGAGGCTCCAGGACACCGCCGTCCAGACATAGACCCGGGCGATCAGCCAGGGGTCCCGGGGAGCCGCTGCCGCCACCCGATTGACCAAACGACCCAGACGCCCGAGGCCGATGGTGCCCCCGGAACGCCCTGCCCGCCCGACCAGGCTCAGGATCCCCAGCCCGGCAAGCCAGAGCGCCGCGAGGGCCCACCACAGCAAGGAGGGCTGCCGCAGGTAGAGAATCAGGATGCCGATCAGGCCCAGGAAGTGCAGGTCCAGGATGCGGATCCAGAGGAGCGCGGCCGCCGCATCCAGGAACCCGTGGGAGAAATAGCGGCGCATGAGCCAGGGGAAGATCATCTCCCCCACGCGCATGGGCAACAGGTTGTTGGCGGTGTTGTGCAGGACACTGAGCCTCAGCACCTGGAGAAAGCGGCCGGAGAGACGCGGGCGAAACCAGTCGTAGACCCGCACGGCCCGCAGCCCGTAGCTCAGGGCCGTGAGCAGGAAGAGCCAGGAGATGAGGAGGGGTGAGAAGGCCAGCCAGGGGGCGAGCAGTCTCCCCCACCCGATTGTGAGGTGGATCGTGCCCACCAGGCCCGCCAGCAAGGCCCCACCGGCCAGCCAGTCTCGCGGGCGACCGAGCCCCGGGATCCCAGCCCCCGGCGGTCCTTGCCCGTTCAGCCCTTTGCCCGGCGGCGGGACTTGGGCGGATAGATCGGGGGCTCCCCGGGCGGACGGGTCTTGAAGCGTCGGTGCACCCAAAAATACTGCTCCGGCAAGGTGTGAATGCGCGCCTCGATGTGGCGATTCATGAGACTCGCGTCGGCCTCCGGATCCCCCGTGGGGAAAGGGGCCAATGGCGGGTCGAAGATCACCTCCAGCCCGCGGCCCCCCGGGAGGTAGCGGGTGAAGGTCGGGATCACGATGGCACCGGTGAGCGAGGCGAAGCGCCCCAGCATGGGCACGGTCGAGGCCGGCACGCCGCAGAAGGGCACGAAGATACCACGCCGCCCGGCGTCCTGATCCGGGAGATAAAAAAATGGCGCGCCGCGCCGGATTTCCCGGACGAGACCCCGCAGGTCGCCGCTGCGCTCTATGGAAACGCTGCCGTATTGACGGCGTGCACGGCGCACCCGCCAGTCCACCACGGGGTCCCGGATGCGCTGGTACATGTAGATGCCCGGGTGCACGAGGCCTGTGATGGCGATCCCCCCCAGCTCGAGCCCCACGAAGTGGGGAGCCAGGAGGATCACGGGCCTGCCCTCGGCGATGAGGGCGTCGATACAACCGCGGTTTGGCATCTTCACCAACCTGGCGAGACGCCGCCGTGAGATGCCCCACCCCACCCCTTGGCTGAGGGCCGCGACGCCGAGCCAGCCGAAATGGTCACGCA
>JBAPYD010000416.1:0-7613 GCA_049284555.1 Chromatiaceae bacterium
GTTCCGGAACATCACCTCCGACATGTTCACCTAGCCCCTCCGTCCTGCGATGCGGGTGGCGGGTCGCCTGGCGTCCCTCGCGCCCCATCGGGTGACGCGCGTCGTTCAGCCGGTCGGCGGGGAGCCACGCGTGCCCGGGGCAGGGCGGCGGGATCACCCGGCCTTCGCCCTTCCCAACCACCATCGGGGCGGACTACAGTTGCAGAGGCGTCGGGTGATCGACGCTTCCCGCGGCGTACGGACGTGCCGGCGTCTTTCGACCGCTTCGGTCGCTCAAAGACGGCGCCCTCCGAGAGCCGCGCCCCTCGGAGTGCGAGCTGAACAATGCCAGGATGGCGCGTCTCGGCGCTGGTGGGCTCAGCTCGGGCATGAACATTCTCGCGGTCGTTTCGGTCTTCACCGGTGCTGGTCTGGGTGCCCTCCTGCGTTGGGGTCTGGGGGCCCGGCTCAACCCCGTGTTCCCTCCCGTGCCAATGGGGACCCTGGTCGCGAACCTGCTGGGCGGATTGCTGATCGGTCTGGCGGTGGCCTGGTTCAGCCGTAACCCGGGGGTGCCTCCCGAGCTCAGGCTGTTTCTGATCACGGGGTTCCTGGGCGGGCTGACCACCTTCTCGACCTTCTCCGCGGAGGTGGTCACCACCCTGGCGAGGGGCGAGTATGGCTGGGGCCTTGCCATCGCCGCGGCGCATCTCGCCGGGTCCCTCGCCCTCGCGGGCGTTGGCCTCGCCCTTGCCGATTTGATCCTGGCACGCGCCTGAGGCAGAGATGAACGGCTGTTTCCTCAAGTTTTACATGATGGAGAACCGTCGCCACCATCATCGGCTGGCCTACGAGTGGCTGCTGGAGGAGGCCAAGCGGCTGGGGTTACCCGGGGGTGCGGCCTTCCGCTCCATCGCCGGATACGGTCGCCATCGCCAGCTTCACGAGGCGCGCTTCTTCGAACTGGCGGCGTATGTGCCGGTGGAGGTGGGCTTCGTGGTGACCCAGGAGGAGGCCGATCGGTTCGTCGAGCACGTCACCAAGGAGGGCCTCAGCCTCTTCTATATCCGGCTGCCGGTGGAATTCGGGTACACGGAGGGGAATTCCCGATGACAGGCGTATGTCCCTTTGGTAGAAGGGGACTTTGGGGAGATGCTGATCAAATGCCATCCTGGCATTCGATCAGCGCGCGTCCCGAGACGCGCGGGTCATCCGTGCGATAGCGCGCCGAGCGGCGGTCCCAGGGCCGATGCGCCAAAACCGATGTCGATGTGCAACACGAGCACCACGAAGCAGCGCGATCCGCTCCTCGACCTCTGGCGGGGTTTGGCCCTGGTGGATATGGCCTGGGTGCACCTGGTCGCCTATCCGATCGGGGTCGCCTCCGTGCTGGCGCTCTGGATTGGCGAGTACACCCGCTTTGCCGCCGGTGCCTTCGTGCTCATCTCGGGGCTCTCGGTGGCGCGGGTCTTCGGACCCCGGCTCGCCGGGGATCCAGCACAGGTGCGCGAGACCCGCCGTCGTCTGTTCCGTCGCGCCCTCATGCTGGTCGTCCTGGATCGTCTGGTGGCGGTCGCCTTCGGCCTGATCGAGCGGTCGCTCTCGGTACCGCCCACTATCACTCCCAGCTATCCCGACCTGGTCGACCTGCTGACGTTCGCCACCCCCGGCGTGACGGGGGGGCTGCTGTCACTCTACGCGGTCCTCCTGGTGGCGACCCCATTGCTGGATTGGATCCTCCGTCGCCGCGGTCCGCTCGGGGCACTTGCCGTCAGCGCGGGCCTCTACGCCCTGGCCCACGGCGGATTCCTGGGGTCCCCCGGGGCCAACTGGCCCTTCCCGGTGGCCTACTGGCAGCCCCTGTTCGTCGTGGGCTACGTGGTGTCGGACCGTCTCGCCGCCCTGCGTAACGCCTCGGGGCGGATCGCCGTGTGGTGGCTGACCCTCGTCTCCACCGCGTTTGCCGCTGTGTTCCTTCTGCGCAACGGGGCCTCCATTGGTCACGTCGCGTTTTCCGCGTTGCCCGCCCTCGCGTTCGTGAAGGTGCCGCTCAGCCCCTGGGAGCTGGCGTGGTACGTTTCCTCCAGCGCCTTCGTTCTCACCTGGTCCGCGTGGGTCTGGGAGCGCGCCGCCTGGGCCCGCCGGCTCCTCGGTTGGCTGACCCTGCTGGGGCGCCAGAGCCTCCTGGTCTACGTGGCCCATCTGTTCGTCCAGCTGGTCCTGATCGAGGTCCTCACGCTGCTGGAGCCTTCAACCACGGCGCGTGCCTTGATGCTGCCCCTGATGGCGTTGGTCCTGGTGGTAGTGGCGGCCGCGGGGAATCGTGCAAAATCCGGCCGTGGGCCGTGCCCGGCGCTGCCATTGCGTCTGCTGCCTCCCCCCGCCTTCCTGGGTGGCTCGGTCATGGTCGGCACCTTCGCCGCGGTGATGACGCTGCAGCTACTCTTCGGCACGCCCGCTGCCTGGAACCTGGCCCCGGATGCAGCGGAGGTCGAGGTAGCGACGATGACCGACGAGGAGGCGGGCATCGTGCCAGCCGTTGAGGGCGATCCTTACCTCGATCCGATCCCTTGGCTGATGGAGTTGGGGGACGATGGCTACCCTGTTCCCTTCGTTGCCCCGGACGCCGTCGATGCGGAGCACATCGAATCCGGCACGTAGGGCGGCGTCGATGCGCTGGAATCCGCCAAGCGACAGCCCTGGCGGCTACCGCGGCGGTGCAGCTCTGACTCGATGCCGTTCAGGACCGCCCATTTCCTACTGCACCATTGGGGCGTGAGCAAGACCTCAGGGGAGGCGGTGCCCGTGAGGCGATGGTAGAGGACCCCAGCGGGGGTGCGCTCGATCAGATCGGCACAGGCGTCGACATAGTCCTTGAGCCCCCAGGGCCGGTAGCCGCCCCTGCGCCAGTCCTGGGCCAGGCGGGTGTGTCGCACGACATGCAGCGGGTGCAGCTTGAGGCCCTCCACCCCCAGGGCCAGAACCGTCTCCAGGCTGTCCAGCGCGCGCTCGGGCCCCTCCCCGGGCAGACCCAGGATCAGGTGGGTGCAGACCGGGAGGTCATGGCGGTGGGCGGCCTCGACCGCTTGACGGTACTCGGCGAGGCCGTGTCCGCGGTTGACCCGCGCCAGGGTCTGGTCGTGGGCGGACTGGAGGCCGAGCTCCAGCCAGACCTCGAGCCCCCTGGCGCGGTAGCCCGCGAGCAGTCCCAGGACCGAGTCGTCCACGCAGTCCGGCCGCGTGCCGATCGACAGCCCGATGACGCAGGAACAGGCCAGCGCCCGATCGTAGCGATGGCGCAGCGCCGCCAGATCGTCGTAGGTGTTGGAATAGGCCTGGAAATAGGCGAGAAAGCGTCGCGCCCCGGTGCGCCTTGCCAGCACCGCCCGCCCCGCGGCAATCTGGTCCTCGATGGACGGTGGGGCCTTGCCCTGGGGGTTGAACGAGGCGTTGTTGCAGAAGGTGCAGCCGCCCCGACCCTTGGTCCCGTCCCTGTTGGGACAGGTGAAGCCGGCATGGATGGCGAGCTTGTGGACCCGCTCGCCATAGCGGCGCAGCAGGTACTGGCCGAAGGTACTGACTCGGTCGCTGAGGGTCCGTGATTGGGCCGCGAGCGGGCTGGGCGCTATCACAGGCGCAACTTAAGCGCTCGGGGTCCCGGCTTGGTTGATCGAGGTCAAGGCCCGGTCGGACGTTGTCGAGCGCAATGATGCGGACAGGTGCGCGACCGCTGCGGAGCGGGCACTCCCGGAATTCGGAGGATCGGCTCTCCGTGACCAAATCCAAGACGCCGCCCGGGGTCCAGTCCGGTCCCCGCGTTCGCCAGGAGAAGCGGACCATCGATGCCATGCTCGGCATCTACTGTCGTGATCTGCATGGACCGCCAAAGGAAGCCGGAGTCGGTCTCTGCGCCTCCTGCGCCCGACTCCAGGACTACGCCCACCGCCGACTCGACACCTGCCCCTTCCAAGAGGAGAAGCCGGTCTGCAACCGTTGCGAGGTCCACTGCTACAGCCAGAGCATGCGCGAGCAGGTGCGGGAGGTCATGCGCTACGCGGGTCCCCGGATGCCGCTGCGCCACCCCTGGCTGGCCTTCCTGCACCTGCTCGACAAGCTGCGTGCGGTGCCGAGCCTCGCCAGCCGACGCCGGCGGGCGAGGCCGCCAGTCCGATAGGGACGTGCTGAATTTTCGCGCCTTCCGTGCCGGCCAAAAGCGCGCGGTGCGTGCGCCCAGCCGCTCACGGGCTAACCAGGTGGGCAGGCGATCAGCATCGTCTTGGACACGCCGGCGAAGGAGCGGTGCATCCCAGCGCTTGACGCGGGAACGCATTCAAATGGATGCTGTAGCCGTCAGCCCCGTGAAGTCGGCGGGTTAGGCGAGCATTGACCTGGCATCGATGGTTACGGAACCTGAGGTGTCCGGGTCGAATGAAGATCGATACTCCGACACCCGCGCCCAGTCACAGGCGGTCGATAGCTTCCATGATTCGGTTGAACCCCATACCCCCGGGGGCGCCCGTCCCTCGCCTCCTCCTGATTGGCCTGGCCCTTTTGATCAGTGCCTGCGGCGACCCCGGGACGGGCCCCGTGGGGGTCAAATGGGATCGGGTCTCCTGTGAGCGCTGCCGCATGGTCCTGAGCGACCGGCACTATTCCGCCCAGGTGCGGGTGCGTGAGCCGGACGGTCGCTCCAACGTCTACTTCTTCGACGACCTCGGTTGCGCCCTTCTCTGGTTGGGCGACAAACCCGCCGAGTCCGACCCGGGCACCGAGATCTGGGTCAATGACTGGCACACCGGCGACTGGCTCGATGCCCGCGTCGCCGCCTATGTCCCGAATCAGTCGACCCCGATGGAGTACGGACTGGGCGCCCAGGCCGACGCCGCCCCAGGCACCCTGACCTTCGAGCAGGCGCGCGGTCACGTCTTCGACGTGGAGCGCCGGTACAACGTGCACGGGGTCCACGGAGTCCACGGAAGTCACGGGATCTACCAGGGCCATCCGGATCCGTTCGCCGAGCCCGTGCGCGCTGTCGAATGAAGAGCCGCGGGATCGCCGCTCACCGTCTGGAGGGTCCTGTCCCGTCTCTGGCTCTCCATCCGTTCCCCTAGGCCTTTTCGATTGCCGGTATTCACCGAGGCTCACCATGCGCTTTTTACTGTCCCTTTTGTTGGTCCTCTCCCTCTCCGCCGTGAGGGCGGAGGTGCTGCCGTCCTGGAACGATGGCCCCGCTAAGCAGGCAATCACCACCTTCGTCACGGACGTCACCAACGTCTCGGGCCCGGACTTCGTCCCGCCCGCCCAGCGCATCGCCGTCTTCGACAATGACGGCGCCCTGTGGGTGGAGCAGCCCATGTACACCCAGCTCGCCTTCGTCCTGGACCGGGTGAAGGTCCTTGCCCCGGGCCACCCCGAGTGGAAGGACCAGCAGCCCTTCAAGGCTGCCCTGGAGGGGGACATGAAGGCCCTGGGCGAGGCGGGCAACGAGGGCCTGATGCAGCTGCTGATGGCCACCCACGCGGGGATGACGAGCGACGAGTTCGAGATGATCGCGGCGGACTGGATCGGCGCCGCCCGCCACCCGCGCTTCGAGCGGCCCTACACCGAGCTCGTCTACCAGCCCATGCTGGAGCTGCTCGAGTACCTTCGCGCCAACCACTTCAAGACCTTCATCGTCTCCGGTGGGGGCGTCGATTTCCTGCGGCCATGGACGCAGCGCGTCTATGGCATTCCGCCGGAGCAGGTGGTCGGCTCCCAGATCGAGCAGCGCTTCGAGCTTCGGGACGGCAAGCCGGTTCTGGTCCGGGAGCCCAAGATCGCCTTCATCGACGACAAGGGTGGCAAGCCGGTGGGTATCCAGCGGCACATCGGGCGGCGGCCCATCCTCGCCTTCGGCAACTCCGACGGGGACCTGCAGATGTTGCAGTGGACGACGGGCGGCCCCGGGCGACGGCTCGGACTCCTGCTCCACCACACGGATGGGGAGCGGGAGTACGCCTACGACCGGGAGAGCCACTTCGGCAAGCTCGACCAGGCACTGGACCTCGCCCCCGGGAGCGGTTGGGTCGTCGTGTCCATGAAGGACGCCTGGTCCCAGATCTTTCCGCCGGCACCATAGGGCGGGCACAGGGCACGAAAGCAGAGCCGACTCCGCCCACTGGGCAGCGCCGGCGTCAGGGTCTGAGCGACTATTGCGCACCGCCTGACGTTGGGACCTGGCGTCTCGGCAGGTGGACACCATTGAGAGGATCTATATGAAAAGCCAAAGGCACCGCCCCGGCCGTTATCTGGCCACACTCTTGGCCGCCGCCTCGCTCGGGATAGCGGCGCCCGTCTCGTTGGCCGAGGAGCAGGCCGCACCGGCGGCCGTGGCCGCCGCGACCGATGTCTTCCCCCAGGAGCAGCTCGAGCAGCTGGTCGCCCCCATCGCGCTCTATCCGGACGCCCTGATCGCCCAGATCCTCATGGCCAGCACCTACCCACTGGACGTGGTCCAGGCCAATCGCTGGCTGGGCGACCACGAGGGGATCGAAGGGGACGCGATTCAGACGGCCGTCGACCAGGAGCAATGGGACGACAGCGTCAAGGCCCTTGTCTTCTTCCCCAGCGTGCTCGGATTCATGAGCGATAACCTGGACTGGACGCAGGACCTGGGTGACGCGGTTCTGGCCCAGGAGGGTGAGCTCACCGACACCATCCAGCGTCTGCGCGGCGAGGCCGACAAGGTCGGGGCGCTCTCGACCAACGAGCAACAGCGCGTCGAGAAGGCCGGAGACACCATCATCATCCAGCCCGCCCAGCCGGAGGTGGTCTATGTGCCCAGCTACGACCCGGTGAAGGTCTACGGGGACACCAGTCCGCCTCCCAAGCAGTACTACCCGGATGCCTATGCCGATTCCGGCGCCAGCTACGATGCGGGCTACGCGGCGGGACGTGCCGCCGGTGAGTCCGCGACGTCCTATGTTCCGGGCGGCACCGTGGTCCCGGCAGAGAGTGTCTATCCCAGCACCACGACGGCTGTCAGCGGGAGCAGCGACAACACCAGCGAGTGGGTGAGCTTCGGGGTCGGTGCCCTCGCCGGGGGCCTGCTCACCGCCGCGATCATGTGGGACGACGACGACGACTGGAACGACCGGATCTACTACGGTGGGCCCGGCTACTACGGCGCGCCGAGCTACTGGAGCCAACCCAGCTACTGGAACAACAACGGCTGGCGCCAGCCCAGCAACGTCTACGTGGACCGCACCCGCAACATCGACATCGACCGCACCATTCAGCGGGGCGATGCCACGATCAACAAGGGGATCGTGGGTAACGAGATCAAGAAGTGGGAGCACAACCCCGAGCGGCGTGGCGGGGTCCGCTATCGGGACGCGTCCACGGAGAACAAGTTCGCGGCCAGGCGTCAGGAGCGCACCATCGACCGCGCCGCGGCCCGGGGACGCATCAAGGCCGGGGATCGCGACCTCAAGGCCCCGGACCTGGGGGCCGTGCGGCGGGAAGGGGCCGCGAGCGGTGGGCTGTCGAAGCTGGCGGAGGACCGGGGCGGCGGAAAGATTGGTGAGCGCAGGGAGCGGGGCGATGCCGGGGGCAGGGTTGCGGATCTGAAGGACCGAGGCGGTGATCGTCAGCTC
>JBAPYD010000417.1:0-4789 GCA_049284555.1 Chromatiaceae bacterium
GCACGGGACTGGGTCGCGGCTTCAGCGCGTCCATCGCGGCCGAGCTGGCCGTCGCCCTGAGCGTGTTTCTGCTGCCCACCATCGCCATGGGGGCGACCTTCAGCCACATCGCCCAAGCGGCCAGGGACAAGACCGGTCTCGGGGTGGCCCTGGGGGTCAACACCCTGGGCGCGGCCCTGGCGCCCTTCCTGTTCGGCGTGCTGTTGCTGCCTGCCCTCGGCTCCAAGACGACCCTGATCCTGCTCTCCCTGGGCTATCTGCTGCTGATCCCCGGGTCGGTGGGCCTCCGGCGGCTGCGCCTGGCGGTGGTGCCCGCCGCCACCGGCCTCGCGTTGCTGTTGGCCCCGGTACAGCTGCGCTTCGTCACCGTGCCAGCCGGTGGCGAGCTGGTCGACTACCGGGAGGGCGTGATGGCCACGGTCAGCGTGGTGCGGGACGCCCGCCAGGCCCTGCATCTGAAGGTCAACGACCGGTTCCAGATGGGCGGCACCACCTCGGCTTACTCCGACCGGCGCCAGGCCCATATCCCGCTCCTGCTGCATCCCGATCCCCGCCGGGCCCTGTTTCTGGGCCTAGGCACGGCGGACACCTTCGCGGCCGCCGCGGACTATCCCGGGCTGCAGGCGGATGGCGTGGAGCTGGTTCCGGAGATCATCCCGCTGCTGCCCCATTTCGAGCGGACCAACCAGGCGGCGCTGACCTCCGAGCGGCTGAAGGTCCATGTGGCGGATGCCAGGCGCTTCGTCAGGGCCTCGCACGAGCGCTACGACGTGATCGTGGCGGACCTCTTTCATCCGGCGCGGGACGGGGCAGGGGCCCTCTACACCGAGGAGCACTTCAGGGCGGTACGTGAGCGGCTGGCCGAGGGCGGGCTCTTCTGTCAGTGGTTGCCCCTGTACCAGCTGGATCTGGAGACCCTGCGCAGCATCGTAGGCACCTACCTGGAGGTGTTTCCCCGGGGGGCGGCCTATCTCGCCCATCTCAGCCTGGAGACGCCGATGATCGGTCTGGTTTCCGGCAAACCGGACGGGGGCTACACGGCGGATTGGCTGGCGGCTCGCAGAGAGGCGCCAGCGCTCGCGGAGGCCCTGGACGGCCTGCGCCTGAACAGTCTCTATGCCCTGCTGGGACTCTACCTGGCGGGCAGTGATGCGCTTGGTGACTTCGCCGCGGGGGCACCCATCAACCGGGACGACCACCCCCATGTGATCTTCCAGGCCCCTGGCTTCGCCTACGCGACTCCCGAGCCTGCGCATGTCCGCCTGTTGGCCCTGGTCGAGCGCTTCCGCCCCGAGGGTCGTGAGCTGCTCGCCGGCGGCGCGGGAGCTGGAGAAGCAGAGTCCCTGGGAAGGCTGGAGCGCTACTGGGACGCCCGCAACCGGTTCCTGCACCTCGGGGTCGGGGTCTCCCCCTCGGGCGACGTGCGGCAGATGGTGGCGCGGATCGGCGAGCCCCTACTCGACCTCGTCCGGCTGAGCCCCGACTTCGACGTGGCCTACCGACCCCTGCTGAGCATGGCGCGGCAGCTCAGCGCCGTGGACCTGTCCGCGAGCAGGCGGCTCCTGCTCGCCCTTTCGGACGCCAGTCCACGACGCCTGGAGGCAACGGACATGCTGCAGCGGCTGTCCTCCCACGCGGGGCGACCTGACCCGCTTTGACGCTGGCGTGAGCCCGGCATTACCTCGATTTCAGTGAAACCTCAGAGCGGCTTGTAGCTGAACTTCTGCCCGCCGATGCTCGCCTCGTACATCAGACCGCCCTTGGTGACGGTGAAGATCGCCATGCCCTTGTAGTAGCCCCCCGTCGTGGTCGCGTCATGCCTGCCGCCGCTCGCCCCCGCGGAGCTGCCAGCCGTGCCCGCGGTTGCGGTGGCTCCGGCCGTGATTGCCACCGCGTTCGCCTGCGCCGAGAACTCGAAATTCCCGCCGGTGAACTCATCAAAGGCGCGCTGATCCTGGAAGAAGATGATCATGCTGTAGGCCTGTCCTCCCAGCTGCCAGCCGACAGTCACCTGCGTCATGGTCGTTGCCCCGACGGGCTGCCCGCCGACATAGACGCGTCCCTCGCCGTAGGCACCGCCAACAACGATACCAGCCTTGCCAATTGTGGGAAAAACGGCGTAGCCGTAGCTGCTTTGGAAGAAACGGCCACTCTGACCGGCGTTGGCGAAGATATCGATGGTGTCCTGGTACTCGTCTGCCCAGGCGGCGCTCCAGGCAATAGCCAGCAGAAGCCACACAAGTGTCGCGATCAGTTGCTTGCGCAAAATGCTGTCCTCCTCGACTCGTGGAGGACCGACTTATAACACAGTGCCATCCCGAAGAACGGCTGTCGGCAAAGCTGAGTCTGGCAACAGAGACATCTGTTGCCGACGCGCGAAGAGCGGCTCATGCCTCGCGATCACTTTCAAGGGCCAGCCCCGAGCGGCGGGGACGTGTCGTCGCCCGAGGTTGTCAATCAGCGTCCGAGTTTGACCAGGCCAAGAGTCCCGGGCCCCAACGGGAGCCAGGGCCGGGGACTCGGGTCCTTCTTATCGGTCCGACTTGTGCTCGCGACGCGGGCCGCAGTGCCGCGGACGCTTGAGATCGAGGGTCAGTGGAGATGCCTGGGGCAGGCCGGCCGCGTCGGTCATCACGTGGTAAAGCTGGGTGTTGTCGATGATGGTGGTGCCGGGGTACCAGACACCCTCGGCCCTGGTCAGCAGACCTGTGTCGCCGGCCCCGTCACCGTAGATTCGGACCAGCTCGTTGGTGTGGCTCCCGCTGCCATAGGTCACCTCTCCGTCCGGGTAGGTGCTGCCCTCCTGGAGCGGCAGGTCACCGGCGCCGAGCTCCTTCCCCACCACGAGTCGCATGTAGCTATTGGAGTGGTCGGAGGTGACGAGCAGGAGCGTATTGTCCCAATCCATGTCGTCGCCGGGGCGGTTCACGTAGTCGATGACGCTCTGGACCGCCTCATTCAGGTCCCAGGTGGTGCCGACCATGCGGCTGAAGTCGTTCGCATGGTTCGCCCAATCGATGTCGCCCTGCTCCGCCATGAGGAAGAGACCATCTTCATCCTCGCCGAGCACCTTCAGGGCCGCCAGCACCGCGTCCTTGAATAGGGGATTTTCCATGGTCGCGCGGGTGATCAGCGGAGTGCCGGGGAGGTCATGGGGTATCGGAGACTCGAAGTTGCCACCCGGTCCGCCATAGAGCCCGAAGAGCTTCTTGCCCTCTGCGGCCGCCACTTGAGCCGCCTCGAGAACGGAGACCCCCCCATCGACCCCGTCCTGACGCTCCACCATCACGTAGTCATCATCGTCCTTCACCTCGTTGTAGGTGTTCTCGGACAAGTACGAGAACCCATCGGTCCCGGTGGGTCCAGGATAACCACCGCCGATGACCACCTCGGGCTTTACCTTGGTCAGGATCTCATCGGCGATCTCATGGTAGTTGTTGCGATAGACGTTATGGCTCACATGGGCCGCCGGGGTGGCGTGGGTGAAGGGGACGGTGCTCACCACGCCGATGGCATAGCCGAGCTCCTCGCGTAGCAGCTCGGCGATGGTTTCCAAGGCGCCATCCTCTGGGTCGCCCGGGAGCCAGGCGATGTTGCCCGCATCCGTCTTGTAACCCGTCGCCCAGGCGGTGGCGGCGGATGCCGAGTCCGTGGCAGCGGCCGTGTGATAGGCTTGGGCGTCTTCGAGCTCGGGTCCGAGAGGGTAGGGGAGCTCGCCGCCGCGGCTGGGATCGTAGCCGTAGAGCGGATTTATCGCGTCCGGGTCGTAGGCGTCCGGAGACCAATTGTTATAGGTGTTGACGTCCCAAGTCGCTACATTGCCTTGGTAAGGCAGCTGGTGGAAAGTCAGGCCGAAATCCATGCCGTAGAGATAGCGGCTCGTGGCGATCTCGTGCTCGATGTTCATCCCGTCGCCGATGAACAGGATGACGTTTTTTGCCAGGCCGAGAGGTCCCTTTGCCATCGCGCACGGCGCGATGGCAAGGGCCAGGAGCCCTGATAGGGCCAAGGTCAGCACGCGTGCTTTCATGACACCTTCTCCGACAGTGATGTCTGGATGCCACTTGACTGATATTGTCAAGGTGGGCCCACGCTTGTTGGGCGTCTGAAATGCTAGGCTGTCACTATGTCCCATCTGTTGCAGGTTTGTGAAGGTGGGGGCCGAGTTGATTCACGGCAGTTGAGGGTGGAACTCTTCGTTCGTAATGACGGTTCGCATTGACAACTGAAATAGTGCTTATCCCGAGCGGCCGTGAGGGCAGGGTCCTTGCCTGGCCGTTGAGGCCCTCTCCGTCTATTCATCGATCCAGTCGAGGTCCGATCTTTCCGGGTGAAGTGCGCGGGATGATTCACCCTGTTCCTTGGCTGCTACTGCAAGGGCGGCAATGCCGCCCATGGCACTTGGGTTCCGGCAATCCCCCGGCAATCCCTGCCGGGGCAGGCCCTGCCGGAACGACGAGCCACGAGTCGGTCATCGGCGTCGTCCCGGCATGGATTGCCGGGATCCCCTGGGGCCGGGGAGGGCCGTCGCGCGATCGGCTGAGGCATCGTGCTGACAACCATGGAGGCGCGCAGACAACCCAGGAGATGAAAGTCACTGCTCCCGCAGCCGCTTCCCCCTCCACCCCAGCCCTCTCCCCGCCAAGGCCGAGGGGGTCGTTGGCGTGATTTTCGCGATGTTCACCTCGCGCCTTGCCCTTGGGTATCGGGTCTGGGGTTTGCTCGCGCAATTGGCTCTCAATGTAGGTCAGGGGAGGCTTCGGGCGCTGGGCCTCGAATGGTCTCCATC
>JBAPYD010000418.1:0-7055 GCA_049284555.1 Chromatiaceae bacterium
CCTGCCGCCAGTAGCGGTAGCTCAGCACGCCCAGGGTGACGAAGGTGAGGGGAACGACGAATCCGCCCATGAAGGCCTCGAAGGGCCCCGCTACGTCGTTGTGGGTCGCCTTGAGGATCAGCCAGAGGGTATAGGCGACGTAGTACGCCAGGAACAGGAGACCCTCCCAGCGGGCGATCAGGTGGCCCGTGAAGAAGATCGGCAGGCAGGCCACCGCGACCGCCACCATGATCGGCAGATCAAAGCTCAGGACCCCTGCCCCGACCGTGAGGCCCGCGGGCGCGACCAGGGCCGAGGCCCCGAGCACACCCGCCAGGTTGAAGATATTGCTGCCGACCGCGTTGCCCACGGCGATGTCCCGCTCGCCGCGCACGGCGGCGAGGACGGAGGTGGCCACCTCGGGCAGGGAGGTCCCCGCGGCGACGATGGTGAGGCCGACGATGAGCTCGCTCACCCCCAGCCAGGTCGCGAAGGTGACCGCCGCCTCCACCAGCCAGCGGGAGCCCGTCACCAGGAGCCCCAGTCCGGCCAGCACCAGGGCCACCTGGACCGCCCAATGCCGGTCCCAGCCCCTGTCGGCGGGGATCGCCAGGGCCTCGTCGTATTCCTCCGTGGCGTCCCTGGACTGGGCGCGCCGCGACTGCACGATGAGGAAGGCCGTATAGCCGAGCAGCAGGGCCACCAGCAGGATCCCGTCGAGCCAGGTGAGGCCCCCGTCCGCCGCCAGCCCCCAGGTGAGCAGGGAGAAGCCGATCATGATCGGGACCTCCTGCCGGATGAGCTGCTGGTTGACCACCAGCGGCGTGATCAGCGCCGAGGCGCCGAGGATGAACAGGATGTTGAAGATGTTGCTGCCCACCACGTTGCCGATGGCGATATCCACCTGCCCCGAGAGGGCCGACTGGGTCGAGACGGCCAGCTCCGGGGCGCTCGTGCCGAAGGCCACGACCGTGAGGCCCACCACCAGGGAGGAGATGCCGAAGGACAGCGCCAGCCGGGACGCGCCGCGGACCAGGAGCTCGGCCCCCAGCACCAGGGCGACGAGACCGAGGACGAAGAACACCAGTGCCATGGGAGGACTCCGGGGGGGCGTCAGGCGCGAGCGCCGATCGCTCGGTGGCTACAGCCTGCCGAATGTGACGTCGGCTTCAGCTCCAGAGGTTGGCGAGGTCAAGCGCCAGGGCGTCGAACGGCGCGACCGCGATCGCGTCGCGGTCCGACGCCTCGGCGAGCAGACGCCATCCTCCGTTGTCCAGGCCATAGGCCTCGAGGGTCCGGCGCTGGAGGTCGACAAGCCAGGCGTAGGCGACGCCGTATAGGGCATAGAGCGGCATCTTGACCTCCCGATCCTTGCTGGCGGTCGATGGCGACAGGATCTCGCAGACCCAGTCCGGGACGACCTCGAATCGATGGCCCTGGGGGATCTGCGGCATGCGCTCTTTGCGCCAACCGGCGAGATCCGGGATGGCGACCTCTCGATCGATGACGAAGTGGATCTCCGGGTCGACCAGAATCCACCAGCCGCCGGGTCCACCGCGGCCCCGGCCATAAGCGCTGCCGATATCGATGCTGAGCTCGGTTTCCGCCCGCGCGTGCGGACCCGTCGGGCGCGGCCGGGTGTGGAGCTGACCGTCGAGGATCTCCCCGGTCAAGCCCTCCGGCAGCGCTTCGAGCTGTTCGTACAGGCTCGGCTTGAAGGCATGTTGCATGGCTACGGTCACCACGGCGGGGCGATGGCGGGATGTAACGACATCAAGCATACGCCGGAACGGGCGTCGGAGTGGTGGGCAAGGGCCTCTGCCGGCAGCCCGGCATCAGCGGGGCCAGCTCCGACTCCGCCCGGACTCGCGGACGGTCCGGGCGGTACCGGCGGTCAGCCGCGGGTCGTCGAAGCGGATGGGGTAGGCCCTCGGGGCCTGGCCAAGCGGGTTCGTCGGCGGTTAATCCTCGAGTGACCGCACCTGGTCGAGGATCTTCGGATCGTCCCATTCCCGCCCGCCGGTCGCCACATAGGCCAGCCGGCCGTCGGGATCGATCACGAAGGTGGTGGGCAGCCCCTTGACCGGGTAGCTCAGGACCACGCTGGAGTCCAGGTCCATGGGCAGCGGAAACTCCACCGGATAGCTTTCGAGAAACTCGCGGATCGTCTCCGCATCCTCCCCCACGTTGATGGCGACCAGGGTGATGTTGTCTCCGGAGACCGCCTCGTAGGCCCGCTGCATGGACGGCATCTCCTCCCGGCAGGGGGGGCACCAGGTGGCCCAGAAGTTGAGGATGACCGTCTTGCCCCGGTAGTCCGCGAGCCGCTGGGGCCGGTCCTGCGGATCCTTGAGGTCGAATGCCGGCGCGGCGGGTCGGTCGGGCATGGGGGTCAGACCCTCATCATCGGCAGGCGCCGCTGCGGACACCCGCAGGGGGCCGGCCAGGGCCAGAAGGGCCAGGCTCAGCAGGAGGTGCTTGGCGGGACTGACGGAACGTCTCATGATTGCGTGTGCTCGATTTGGGCCGGGGTACGGGGTCTGGGTCCAGTGACTTGCTGGGATGGAGTAATCGGGGGGGCTCCCCTTGGTTTCAACCAGCGCCTGGCCCCAGGCGACGCCGCGACCCGAACCCACTCGGGGCCCCGAAAGGGGCAGGCTGGCGGCGGCCTCGCCAACCGTCGCGTTGGGCGTCGGGCGGGGCCAGGATCGCTAACGGGGGGACGGGGGCCGGGACTCGCCGCCGATGCAAGGGGAGCCGGGCTCGACCTGGGAAGGGATGCAGGCCACCATAGCACCCTTCGTGGCACTCGGGACAGCGCGCGGAGTCCCTGGGGCGGGGCGACTTGGAGGACGATTCCATGGGGGGACGACCAGTGAATTGCGAGCCGATCCGATGAGTCGCGGCGCTGCGCGTGCCGACCTGTTGAACGACCTGCTGTGGTCCGACCGGCTGGACGACCTGCCGGCCCCCCGGCGGCAGCTGGTCTGGTTCGGGCGGGTCGTCCACGCCCTGATCCGCGATCTGACCCAGGGCTACCTGTCCCTTCAGGCGATGAGCCTGGTCTACACGACCCTCCTCTCCCTGGTCCCCCTGCTGGCCGTGAGCTTCTCCGTCCTTAAGGGGTTCGGGGTGCACAATCAGCTCGAGCCCCTGCTAATGGAGCTCCTGAGCCCCCTGGGTGAGCGGGCCGAGGAGGCCACCATGGCCATTATCGGCTTCGTGGACAACATGAAGGTCGGGGTCCTGGGCTCCCTGGGCCTGGTCCTGCTGCTCTACACGGTGATCACCCTGATCCAAAAGGTCGAGCAGGTCTTCAACTACACGTGGCGGGTGGAGGTGCAGCGGCCCTTCGCCCAGCGCTTCAGTCAGTACCTGAGTGTGCTCCTGGTGGGCCCGGTGCTGTTCTTCTCGGCGGTCGCCTTCTCCTCGAACCTGCGCGGCCTTCCAGCGGTGGCGGCGATCCTCACCGCCGAGCCCTTTGGAACGCTCATCGACTCGATGAGCCGGGTGCTGCCCTCCCTGCTGCTCGCCCTGACCTTTGCGTTCATCTACGTCTTCGTCCCCAATACCAGGGTACGCCTGCGCTCCGCCTTGATCGGGGGTCTGGTGGCGGCCGTGCTCTGGCAATCGGTTGGCTGGCTGTTCGCCAAGTTCATCGTGAAGTCCACCCAGTACACGGCCATCTACTCGAGCCTCGCGATCGTCATCCTGTTCATGATCTGGGTCTACGTGGCCTGGCTGATCCTGCTCGTCGGGGCGAACGTCGCCTTCTACCATCAGCACCCGGAGTACCTGATCTCCCGCTCCAGGGACCTGAAGCTCTCCAACCGGCTGCGCGAGCGCCTGGCCCTGGTGGTGGCGGGCCACGTCGCCCGGAGCTATCTCCGGGGGGCCCCGGCCTGGAGCGGGGAGGGCCTGTCCGAGGCCTTGAGGATCCCCAAGGCCAACACCCAGCGCATCCTCGATCTCCTGGTCAAGGAGGGATTCCTGCTGCGCAGTGGGGACGACCCGCCCCGCTACCTCCCGGCCCGGGCCCCGGAGACCATCGAGGTGAAGACCCTGCTGGACGGGGTGCGTTGCTTCGAGGAGCAGCAGAGCGGCTGTCGCGGAACGGCACCGGATTTCGGCATCCAGGAGATCGAGTCACGCATCGACGGGGCGATCGGTGAGGCGCTCGGCGCCATGACCTTGAGGGACCTCGCGGACTCCCTGGGGGAGGCGAGGGCGGCGGTGCAGGATTCGGATAACGGGGTGCCGCCCGATGGCCTGCCGAAGGCGGAGATCAGCTCCGTTGGCAGGGGCGGAAATCTGGAGATTCAGTGATGACCAGCGCTGTTGGATGAAGTGCTGGCTGTGGAGGCCTGATTAGGGCCCGGCCGAGGCTGGGCCCATCGGAGCCTGGGCTCCGATGGGCCCGCGCTGGCTTTCAGAGAAGCGCGGCAGATAACTCCTGCCTTAGCGCCCGCCGCGGCCTCCGCCGCCGCCACCACCCCCGCGATGCATGCCACCGTTCCCGCGACTCTGGGTCACGCTGCGGCCGCCGGTGCGGTCGGTCAGGAACCGGTTGGTGGAATCGGCCCCGTTGCCGTAACGGACGAAGTCGCGGAAGGTCGTGTTGTCACCCAGGGTGTCGATCCGGGTGTTGTGGATGTCGTTGGGCATCCGGGCCCAGCCGGCCCCGAAGGGGCTGTTGTGATCGGCGATGGCCGCCTGGTTGGCGAAAGCGAAGGAGCCGGCGAGGGCGAGCGTGATGAATGACTTGCGCATCGAGTTCTCTATGGATGGATACAAGATGCGATGAGTATATTGGCATCCTCTGATATTCCGCAAGGGAAATTTTCCCACGCGGCGCCGCGGGGGTCCGATCCGGGTATCCAGGGGCTCGACCTAAGCCCTAATCTCGAGGGGGCTCAGGCGTGTCGTTCGCCTCGGGGGCTGTGCTGGTCGCGGAGCGGTGGTTGAGCTCCAGCATGTAGGCGAGCATGGCGTCGAGCTCATAAGGCTCGGCCTCCTGGAACAGGGCCTCGGCATACTCGTGCCAGCGCTCGCCGGTGCGGAAGTCCCGAAGCTGTTTCACGAGATAGGCGGGATACTGGCGTGTCACCGGCGGGTTCTCCGTCCCCGGTTTGCCGTTGCCGTCGGGTCCGTGGCATAGGGAGCAGCCGTTGATGTAGAGCTCCTCGCCCAGCTCGCGGTCGTACTCCTGGGTCTCCGGGACGCCGACCTGAGCCGGCTCGGGCGGGGGCAGGGCGGCGAGGTGGGCCGACACCGCCGCGATGTCGTCCCCTCGCAGGCGCCCGGCCTTGAAGATGGGGATCATGGGCTTGTTGCGGCGCTTGCGATCCCGGAAGGCCTCCAGCTGGAGCTGGACATAGCTCGCGGGCAGGCCCGCCAGGCGCGGGTACTCCCCGTCCTTGCCGCCCCACCCCTGGGGTCCGTGGCAGTTGGCGCACTCCCGTTGGAAGAGCGCGGCTCCCCCTTCGGCCGCCTCCGGGGCGGCGCGCCCCGGCGCCGTGCAGAGGACCAGCAGGGTCAAGGCCACGCCCAGCGATCGTGCGCGGGCCGCCCCAGCGTCGGACCGCTCCATCGAGGCGGCCCCAGGGCCCTGGATGGCTGGCTCCCGGGGGCTCATTTCGCCGTCGAATAGAAGATGCTCTCGCCGGGGATGTCCTTCTCCGGGTCGTACTCGGAGGGCAGGCTATGGGCGATGCCCTTGTGGCAGTCGATGCAGGTCAGCCCCTGCTCCTCGGCGTCCTCGTGGCGCTCCTGGCTGCGGGTCTCCTGCTTGTCGAAGGCCATGGACTCGTAGTCGTGGCAGTTGCGGCATTCCCGGGAGTCCGTGGCCTTCATGGCGTCCCACACATGCTGGGCCAGCTCGAAGCGCTTGGCCTCGAACTTCTCGGGGGTGTCCACGGACCCGGCGAAGTGGTGGAAGAGCTCATTGGTGGCCTGCACCTTGCGCGCGAATTTGTGCACCCAGTCCTTGGGGACGTGGCAGTCCGGGCAGGTGGCCCGCACCCCGGTGCGGTTGGTGTAGTGGATGGTGTCCTGCAGCTCCTGGTAGACGTTCGCCTCCATCTCGTGACAGGAGATGCAGAAGGTCTCGGTGTTGGTGGCCTCCATGGCGGTGTTGAATCCGCCCCAGAAGATGATCCCGGCGACCACGCCGATCACCAGGATTCCAAGGGTCTTGGCGCCCTTGCGGCCGGTCTGCTGCTCGCTCATTGAAGCTGGTTCCAAGGTTGGGTGGGCTGCCCTGGGGCAGTCTCGAGCCGTTTTGTATGTCTCACGCGTCGGATTGCGGATTCCCCGTTGGAGCGCGGCTCTCGGCGAGGGCGCCGCTCCTACCAGGAGGGCGGGAACACGGGGTCAACGCGTCCCCTCGAAGGTGTTCCCCACCAGGGGAGCGCCGCTGAGCTGCGGTGCATGGCACTGGGTGCAGAAATAGCGGCGCGAGGAGAGCTGCTCCAGCTTGTTGCCGTCCCGGTCCAGGAAGTGGCTCTCGGGGGTGGGCTTGGTCTTCTCCTTCTCCGCCGTCGCCGTGCTGTGGCACTTGAGGCAGCCGTTCTGCCGCAGCGAGATCTCGTACTTCTCGATGTCGTGGGGAATCATGGGCGGCTGGGCCTCCCAGGATCGATCGAAGCCACCCTGCACCACCTCGACCTTGCGCTTCTCCGGCTCCGGTGACGGGGCCTCGATCGCGGTTCCCCGCTCGGACACCAGATCGGCCGCCGGGACAGTGCCCCAGGCCGCGAGGGCCGCCAGGCACAGGGTGAGCGTCGGGATTCGCTTGTTCATGACCATTCCTCCGTTGCCTCTTCGCGTGGCACGTCGTTCAATGGGTCCCCAGCCGTCCATCGGCGACCGGGGTCTGGTTGCGGTGGGCGGGCAGCCCGACGCGGTTGTTGAGCCGCCAGTCGAAGCGAAAGACGTCCTTGCTGCAGACATCGATGCAGCGCCCGCAGTTGGTGCAGTTGATGTCCAGGATCACCGGTCCGACGCAGTCGGCCGCCCCTTTCAGCGCCGGCTTGATCACCTGGGGCTCGGGGCAGATCTCGAAGCAGTCCATACAG
>JBAPYD010000419.1:0-10657 GCA_049284555.1 Chromatiaceae bacterium
GTCTTCGAGGACACCGCCACGGCCTCGAAGACCGCCTCCTCCCATGCCTGGCGGTTGGCGATCAGGGTACGCAGGAGCTGATTGTTGAGCCCATGCCCCGACTTGTGTCCCCTGAACGACCCGATGAGCGTGTGGCCGAGCAAGTAGAGATCCCCGATCGCGTCGAGGATCTTGTGCTTGACGAACTCGTCCTCGTATCGCAGGCCTTCCTCGTTCAGCACCCGGTACTCGTCCACCACCACCGCATTGTCCAGGCTCCCGCCCAGCGCCAGGTTCTGCTGACGCAACTGCTCGATCTCGCGCAGGAAGCCAAAGGTGCGGGCGCGGCTCACCTCCTTGACGAAGGAGGTCGTGGAGAAGTCGACCTGGGCCTGCTTCGCCCGATCGTGGAAGGCGGGGTGGTCGAAATCGATGGTGAACTCCACCTTGAAGCCCTCGTAGGGCTCGAAGCGGGCAAACTTTTCCCCGTCGCGAACCTCCACGGGCTGCTTGATGCGGATGAACCGCTTCGGGCGACCCTGCTCCTCGATGCCGGCGGACTGGATCAGGAAGACGAAGGGTCCCGCGCTCCCATCCATGATCGGGACCTCCGCGGCGCTCACATCCACGTAAGCGTTGTCGATTCCGAGCCCAGCAAACGCGGAGAGCAGGTGCTCCACCGTGGACACCCGCACCTCCCCGTTCACCAGGGTGGTGGAGAGTCGGGTGTCTCCGACGTTGTGGGGGCACGCCCGAATCTCCACGGGGGGCTCCAGGTCCACCCGTCGAAACACGATGCCGGTGTCGGGAGCCGCCGGGCGCAGCGTCAGGTGGACCTTCTCCCCCGTGTGCAACCCCACGCCGGTGGCCCGGATGACGTTTCTGAGGGTACGTTGCTTGACCATGGGTCCGGTTCTCCCGCTGCCCGCTCGGACTCTGCCGAGTGCCTCGACCGGTAGTCTCGATCAAGGCGCCCGCTCCGGCCCGAGTGAGTGACTCGGGCTCGGTGCAAAGCTTAGGGTTTTCCCGGAACTTTATCAAGCTCAAGGCCGCAAAAAAGTCTAACGTGCTGTTTTATATGGCTGTCTCATAGAAGGGATTTCCCCTAGCTAATCCGCCTGACGGCGCAGAAAGGCCGGAATGTCGAGGTAGTCCAGGTCCGAATCTGGTGTCTCGGCGGCCGCGCCGCCCACGTTGACCGCCTTGTTGCGGTAGATCGCGGGCCGGCGACCCATCTCCGTGTAGTCGGGCCCCGCGTCGTCGTCGCTCGACACGAGCCGCACGGGGGGCTCGTCGCCCTTCGGCCGCACGATCGAGACCCGCCGCGCCCCCAGGCCCGTGGCCACCACCGTGACCCGCAGTTCTTCGTCCAGCTCGGGGTCGATGACGGTGCCCAGCACCACGGTGGCATCGTCGTCCGCGAAGTCCCTGACCGTGTTGCCGACCTCGTCGAACTCGCCCATGGTCAGGTTCATACCGGCGGTGATGTTCACGAGGATGCCCTTGGCCCCGGCGAGGTCGATGTCCTCGAGGAGCGGGCAGCGAATGGCGGCCTCTGCCGCCTCACGGGCCCGGTTGCTTCCGGTGGCCTTGCCGGTGCCCATCATGGCGACCCCCATCTCGGACATCACGGTCTTGACGTCGGCGAAATCGACGTTGATCAGGCCCGGGCGGGTGATCAGCTCGGCGATGCCCTTGGTGGCATTGAGCAGGACGTCGTTGGCGGCCCGAAACGCGTCCAGCAGGCTCATTTCCTTGCCGAGCACCGCCAACAGCTTCTCGTTGGGGATGGTAATCAGCGAGTCCACGTTCTGCGCCAGCTCCGCAATGCCATCCTCGGCGATGCGCCGCCGCTTGGTCCCCTCGAAGGGGAAGGGCTTGGTGACCACCGCGACGGTGAGGATCCCGAGCTCCTTGGCGACCTCGGCCACCACGGGGGCCGCGCCGGTGCCGGTGCCACCGCCCATGCCGGCGGTGATGAAGACCATGTCCGCCCCCTCGAGGGCATCGGCGATGCGGTCCCGGTCCTCCATGGCCGCGTTCTTTCCGACCTCCGGGTTGGCCCCCGCCCCGAGCCCCTTGGTGATTCCCGAGCCGAGCTGCAGGCTGGTCTTGACCCTCGAGCCCTTGAGGGCCTGGGCGTCGGTGTTGGCGCAGATGAAGTCGACCCCCTCGATGGTGGACTCGACCATGTGGTTGACGGCGTTGCCACCGCCGCCACCAACGCCGATGACCTTGATGACGGCGGCCTGGCTGTGGGTATCCATCAACTCGAACATTCTGAAACCTCCGGGCGCGTCAAGCGCCTGCAATCACCTGTAACCTCGATCGACCGGGCCGTGACGGCCGGGTCGCCCCCCAACATGGCGCGGCACCGGTTGAGCCGCGCCTCGAGGCCGCAGGCCGCGGCCCCACCGGCATTCCCCTACGGCTGGGAGTTGCCGAATTCCATTCGCGCCGCCGCGGGTCAGCCCGGGCGGAGCGGTCAAAAGTTGCCTTGGAACCAGCTGCGCATCCGGGCCCAGATACCCTTGAGGCCCTTGCCCTCGGCCAGCTCCGGTCGCCTGACGAAGCGGTTCTGGCGGGCATACATGAGGAGGCCCACGCCCGTGGAGTAGATCGGGTTGCGCGTGACCTCCTCCATGCCGATGACATACTGCGGCGCCCCCAGCCGCACCGGCATGTGGAAGACCTCCTCCGCCAGCTCGATCAGGCCCTGCATCTTGGCGCTGCCGCCGGTGAGGACGACGCCCCCGGCCACCAGGTCCTCGAAGCCGCTGCGGCGCAGCTCGTTGCGAAGCAGGGTGAGGAGCTCTTCGTAGCGCGGCTCCACCACCTCGGAGAGGGTCTGGCGTGAGAGGCGCCGCGGTGGACGGTCGCCGATGCTCGGGACCTCGATGGTCTCGCCGTTGGCGGCGAGCTGGGTGAGTGCGCAGGCGTGCCGGTTCTTGATCTGCTCCGCGTGCTGGGTTGGGGTGCGCAGGGCCACCGCGATGTCGTTGGTGACCTGGTCCCCGGCGATGGGGATCACGGCCGTGTGGCGGATGGCCCCGTCGGTGAAGACCGCCAGGTCCGTGGTCCCCCCACCGATGTCCACCAGGCAGACCCCCAGCTCCTTCTCGTCCTCCCCGAGGACGGCATAGCTCGAAGAGAGCTGCTCCAGGACCAGGTCGTCGACCTCGAGGCCGCAGCGGCGGATGCATTTGACGATGTTCTGCGCCGCGCTGACCGCGCCGGTGACCATGTGCACCCGGGCCTCCAGACGCACCCCGCACATGCCGATCGGCTCCCGGATCCCCTCCTGATCGTCGATGATGAACTCCTGCGGCAGGATATGGAGGATCTTCTGATCCGCCGGGATGGCCACCGCCCGGGCCGCCTCCAGCACCCGGTCCACGTCCGCCTGGCACACCTCCCGCTCCTTGATCGCGGTGATGCCGTGGGAGTTGAGGCTGCGGATGTGGCTGCCCGCGATGCCCGCGTGGACCGAGTGGATCTCGCAGCCCGCCATCAGCTCGGCCTCCTCCACCGCCCGCTGGATGGACTGGACCGTGGACTCGATGTCCACCACGACCCCCTTCTTGAGGCCCCGGGATGGATGGGTCCCGATGCCGATGACCTCGATCTGGTCGTCGTCCTTGAGCTCGCCCACGAGCGCGGCGATCTTCGAAGTCCCTATGTCCAGGCCCACCAGCAGGCTCTTGTCGTTACGTCGCGACATTCGGTCTCATCCCCCCTTAGCCGACCGCCCAGCGCGATCGGTCTGTGTCTGCGCCGTGGCGGGCGCCTTGCCCTTGCCGCTCTTGGTGGCCCGTGCCTTGCCGTTGCTGACACGAGAGCCCTTGGACGCCGGCGGTTTGGATTTGACGGCCTCGGGCTTCGCGGACAGCGCGGGGTCGTTGTGCCGCCAGGTCACGGAGAATCCGTTGCTGTAGCGCAGATCCACGATCTCGGGCTGCCCCGCCGCCTCGAGCTGGGCCGCGTTGGCGAGGAAGCGCTGCAGGCGCTGCTCGACGTGCTCGGTACCGAGCTCCAGTCGCACGCCGGATACCAGATCGAGGGACCAGGCGCCCCGCGCGTCCAACGCCACGGTCTGGATGAGGTGGCCCACCAGCATCAGGTCGTCCCGCCATTTCAGATAGCGCGCCACCACCGCCGGGGCCTGAGGGTCATCGCCCTCGAAGCTCGGCAGACCGGCTGGCACCTCGCCGTCGTTGGGGCGAAAGACCACCCCCTCGGCAGTGACCAGATCTTGGGCGTTCCAACGACCGATGGGCTTGTGCTCATCCACCCGAACCTGGAGCTGGTCCGGCCAGATTCGGCGGATGCTCGCGTCCCCGACCCAAGGGAGCTCGTCCGCTGCCGCCTTGAGATCTTCCAGGTCGGCCGTCAGGATGCCCCCCTTGAGCCTCTCCCCGATGGTCCGCTGGAGCAGCTCGGAGGAGTGGTGGTGGAGCTCTCCCTGTACCTCGATCACGCGAATCGGCAGGAGCCGCGGCTCCCAGAAGGCGAACTGCCAGGCAGCGGTCGCCAGCCCCGCGAGGACAAGAAGCCCCGTGAGTGTGCGCATGCGGGCTCGCCGAGGTGGCGGCTCGGAGTCGCGCCGTTGGTTCTCGGGGGATAGGTCAGCCACGAGAAACGCTCGTCTCCAGGATGCGCAGGACCAGCGTGTCGAAGTCGAGACCCGCCACCCGGGCCGCCATGGGCACCAGGCTGTGGTCGGTCATACCGGGTACCGTATTGATCTCGAGCAGGAACGGGTCGCCCGCCGAGTCCACCATCAGGTCGACGCGGCCCCAACCGCTCGCGCCAGCGGCGTCGAAGGCGTCCAAGGACAGGTCCTGGAGCCGACGCTCCTCGGTCGCAGGCAGGCCACAGGGGCAGTGATAGCGGGTGCTGTCAGCCCGGTACTTGGCGTCGTAGTCGTAGAAGGCGTGAGGTGTCTCGAGCCGGATCATGGGAAGGGGCTGGCGCCCGAGGATGGCGCAGGTGTACTCCGCCCCCTGAATCCAACGCTCCGCCAGCACCTCGGAGTCATAGTCCCGGGCGGACTGCCAGGCCTCGGCCAGGGTCGCCTGATCCTCGACCCGGGCCATGCCGATGCTGGATCCCTCGTGGGCCGGCTTGACCATCAGCGGAAAGCCCAGGGCCGCGGCGCCCTCGAGGTCCGCCTCGCATGTCAGGAGCACGGATGGCGCCGTGGGCAGCCCCCGCCCCTCCCAGAGGAGCTTGGTCCGGTACTTGTCCATGCCCAGGGCGGAGCCGAGGACACCGGAGCCCGTGTAGGGGAGGCCGATGGTCTCCAGGGCCCCCTGAATCACCCCGTCCTCGCCGCCTCGCCCGTGGAGGATGACGAAGGCCCGATCGAAGCCCCCTTCCTTCAGCCGTGCGAGGACCTGGTCGTCCGGGTCCAGGGCCTGGGCGTTCACCCCCAGTCGCTGCAGGGCCGCCAGGACGGCCCCACCACTCTTGAGTGAGACCTCGCGCTCCGCGGCACGACCGCCGAGGAGGACCGCCACCTTACCGAACCGTGCGGGGTCGGTGCTCATGCGCTGCCCTCTCCCAAGATGCGGACCTCCGGTACCAGCCTCACCCCTGTTCGCTGCTCCACCTGGCCGTGCACGAGCTCGATCAGGCGGGCGATGTCCAGGGCGCTGGCGGTGCCCGTGTTGATGATGAAATTCGCGTGCTTCTCGGAAACCTGGGCGCCCCCCAACCGGTAACCCTTGAGTCCGATGGACTCGATGAGTCGGGCCGCGTGGTCGCCCGGGGGGTTGCGAAAGACCGATCCACAACTGGGCAGCCCCGTGGGCTGGGTGCGGGCCCGCTGGTCCAGGAGGCCCCGAATGCGCTCCAGACCCGACTTGCCGTCGCCCGGTTCCAGCTCCAGGACCGCGTCCAGGAACCACTCCCCCGCCGGCCCCTCGACCTCCCGGTAGCCCACCGTGTAGTCGGTAGGGGGCCGCTCCCGGATCCGACCGTATCGGTCGATGGTGCGCACCCCGGCGATCCGGGCCCAGGTCTCGCCCCCCCAGGCACCGGCGTTCATTGCCAGCGCCCCCCCAGGGTGCCGGGGATTCCGGCCAGGAACTCCGCCCCGACCAGGTTCTCGCGGGCGGCGAATCGGGCCAGCTTGGCGCAGGCCACCCCGGACTCCGCGAAGAGGCCCGTCTCGCCCCGACGCTCCATCCGCGTCAGGCACCCCTGGCTCTGGATCACGGTCCCGGGGAAGCCGGAGTCCGGGACCAGGACGTTGCTCCCGAGGCCGAGCCAGAGCAGGGGCTCGCCGGGATCCAGCTGCCGCAGGAAGGCGGCCAGGTCTTCCGCGTCCGCCGGCCGGTAGAGGCGGCGTGCCGGCCCACCCACCCGCCAGGTGGTGTGGCGGGCCAGGGGCTCGTCCGTTCGCATCTTCCCGCGCAGATCGAGGCCGGTGTCCGCCATCTCAGCGATTGCTCCCCGCCCGAGCCACGCAGAGGCCCCGACGGCCAGCGCGATGGGAGCCCCTGTCCGCCGAAACGGGCCTTGCCCCGGGTCGCCCGCCGAGGGACTCCCCGCAGCCCATCGAGAGTCGGGCGGCCAGTCGCGAGAGTCTTCCGCCACCTTGTCCCAAGCCCCGTTGTCCAGCCGCCATTACTCGGTCTCCTTCAACAGGGCAGGCAGCCGAGCGGCCAGCCCGCCGATGTCCCCGGCCCCCATCAGCACCACGAGGTCCCCGTCCTGGAGCAGGTTTCCCAGCAGGCGAGGTACCTCCGCGATCTCCGGTGCGAAGATCGGGTCCAGGTCCCCCCGGGCCCGGATGGCGCGGCTGAGCGAGCGCCCGTCCGCTCCGGCGATGGGCGGCTCCCCGGCGGGGTAGACCTCGCAGAGGACCAGGACATTCGCGGTCGACAGCACCCGGACGAAGTCGTCGAACTGCTCCTGGGTGCGGCTGAAACGGTGGGGCTGGAACACGAGCACCAGCCGGTGGCCGGGCCAGCCGGCGCGGGCGGCCTCCAGGGTCGCCGCCACCTCCCTGGGGTGGTGGCCATAGTCATCCACCAGCACCAGGTCGCGGCCTTGGGCATCCCGAAGCTCGCTCACGACGAAGCGCCGCCCGACGCCCTGGAATCCGGCGAGGGCGCGACGGATCGCCTCCCCGTCCACGCCGAGCTCCAGGCCCACGGCGATGGCGGCCAGGGCGTTCAGGACGTTGTGCCGGCCCGCCAGGTTGAGCTCGACCCGCAGGGGCCTGGCCAGCTCGCCGGCGTGGACCTCGAAGTACATCCGCAGCCCTTCCTGGCGTACCTGCTCGGCCCGCACGTCGGCCTCCGGACGCGTGCCGTAGGTGCGGACGGGTCGGGCGACCATGGGCAGCAGGGCCCGGACCTCGTCGTCGTCGATGCACAGGATCCCCAGCCCGTAGAAGGGCAGGTGATGGAGGAACTCCATGAAGGTGCTGCGCAGGCGATTGAAGTCGTTGCCGTAGGTGCGCATGTGATCGGCGTCGATATTGGTGACGATCGACACCATGGGCTGCAGGAACAGGAAGGAGGCGTCGCTCTCATCCGCCTCGGCCACCAGGTACTTGGTCGACCCGAGCTTGGCGTTGGTGCCCGCGCTGTTGAGACGACCTCCGATCACGAAGGTGGGATCGAGTCCACCCTCCGCCAGCACGCTCGCCACCAGGCTGGTGGTGGTGGTCTTGCCGTGGGTCCCGGCCACCGCCACGCCGTAGTAGAAGCGCATGAGCTCCGCCAGCATCTCTGCGCGGCGCACCACGGGGATCCGCCGGAGCCGGGCCTCCGCGATCTCGGGGTTCTCCTCGTCGATGGCCGTGGAGACCACGACCGCATCCGCGTCCGCCGCCTGCTCCGCCCGGTGGCCGATGAAGACCTCGATGCCCAGCTGTCTGAGCCGGGTCGTGGTATCGCCCTCTCGGAGGTCGGAGCCGGTCACCTCATAGCCCAGGTTGGCCATGAGCTCCGCGATTCCGCTCATGCCCGAGCCGCCGATGCCCACGAAGTGCAGGCGCCGGACCCGGCCCATGTTGGCGGCGGTGTGGGATTGGTGGGCATTCATCGTCTGGCGAGCTCCCAACAGGCGGCCGCGATGCGCTCCGCCGCATCCGGATGGGCGCGAGCCCGAGCGGCCTCGGCCATGTCCAGGAGGGTCGCCCGGTCACCCAGGAGCTCGCGCAGCTGCCTCGCCAGTCCAGCGGCGCTCAGGTCGCTCTGGCTCACCAGCCGCGCGGCCCCGGCGTCCGCCAGGTAGCGGGCGTTGCCGGTCTGGTGGTCGTCGACGGCGTAGGGGTAGGGAACCAGGATGGAGCCCACCCCTGCTGCCGCCAGTTCGGAGACGGTCAGGGCCCCGGCCCGGCAGACCACCAGGTCCGCCCAGCCGTAGGCCTCGGCCATGTCGGCGATGAAGGGGGTGATCTCGGCCGCGACCCCGGCATCCGCGTAGGCCCGGCGGGCGACGTCCAGGGTCTGCTGGCCCGCCTGGTGGCGTACCCGCGGGCGCTCCTGCTCGGGGATCAGGGCGAGGGCCGCAGGGACGGTCTCGTTCAGGATCTTGGCGCCGAGGGAGCCCCCTACGACGAGCAGGTTCGCGGGGTCACTCCGACCCGCGAAGCGCTCCCGCGGGGTGGGCAGCTCCGCGATGGCCCGGCGCACCGGGTTGCCGCTGGCGATCGCCCGGCGAGGCGGGGGGAAGCTGCCTGGGAAGGCCTCGAAGACGCGGGTGGCGATCCGGGCCAGCCATTGGTTGGTCATCCCGGGCACACGATTCTGCTCGTGGATGACCAGGGGCAGGCCCAATACGCGAGCGGCCAGTCCACCAGGCCCCGAGGCGAAGCCCCCCATTCCGAGCACCACGGAGGGGGCACGCCGGCGCAGGATCTCGACGGCCTGCCAGAGCGCGGCCACGAGCTTGAAGGGTGCCCCTAGGACCTGTGCGAGACCCTTTCCGCGCAGTCCCTCGATGCGGACGCGCTCGAGCTCGAACCCGTGCTCCGGCACCAGGCGTGATTCCATGCCCCGCTTGGTGCCGATCCAGAAGACCTGCATGCCCTGGGTCCGCAGGGCCTCGGCCACGGCCAGGGCGGGAAACACATGGCCACCGGTTCCCCCGGCCATGATCCCGATGCGGGCGTCCCCTAGGCGCGGACCCATGGCACCCTCCCCGGTCCTCCCGCCTCTGCCTCGGCCTGGCGGATGGTGACGTCGATGCGCAGCAGGATCGCGATCCCCATGGTGGCCGCGATAAGGCTGTTGCTCCCGTAGCTCAGAAAGGGGAGGGTGAGCCCCTTGGTGGGTAGCAGCCCGACGTTGACGCCGATGTTGACGAAGGCCTGGAGCCCCAGCCACAGGCCGATCCCCTGAGCCAGATAGGCGGCAAAGGGCTGGCCCAGGGCCTCGGCCCGGGCACCCAGTCGGAAGGCCCTCCAGGTAATGAAGGCGAAGGCGGCGATGATGGCCAGCATCCCGACCAGTCCGAGCTCCTCGCCGATGACCGAGGCCAGGAAATCCGTGTGGGCCTCGGGCAGGAAGTACTGCTTCTGGATCCCGTTGCCCAGGCCGACCCCCAACCACTCGCCCCGTCCGAAGCCGATCAGGGCCTGGGCCAGCTGATACCCGGAGTTGAAGGCGTCCTCCCAGGGGTTGAGGAAGGAGAGGACCCGCTTCATTCGGTACTCCGAGGTCAGCACCAGGAAGGCCAGCCCGGTCAGCACCGTGCCCAGGAGCACCGCAAAGGGCATGACGCTGACGCCACCCAGGAAGAGCAGGCCCATGACTGCGGCCAGCATGACCGCCGTGGTTCCGAAGTCCGGCTGCTTGAGGATCAGGACCGCGGCCACGCCGACCAGCAGCATGGGCCGGATGAAGCCCGACAGCCGGCTGGCGACCAGGTCCGCGTGGCGCACCAGATAGCCGGAGACGTAGATCACGGCGAACAGCTTCATGAGCTCGCTCGGCTGCAGGTTCAGGGGGCCCAGGGGGATCCAGCGGGTGGCCCCGTTGACGTTGCGTCCGAGACCTGGGACGAGCACCAGGACCAGGAGGAGGATCCCCAGGAGGAAGAGCCATGCCCCGGCGCTCTGCCACCGCTCGATCGGCACCGCGAAGGCGGCCAGGGCGGCCCCCAGGGCCAGGGCCAAGGCGATGGCGTGACGGTGGACGAAGAAGAAGGGGTCCTTGCAGCAGGTGTCGCCGATGGTCATCGAGGCGGAAGACACCATCACCATGCCGAAGGCGAGGAGTCCGAGTGCCACCAACAGCAGCGGAAGGTCAAAGGGGGCCTGGCTGCGGCGGCGTCGGCTGAGCAGGGCCGCTCGGGAGCTGACCCGGGAGGCCTGGCTGCTCTGGCGCGGTGGTGCCACGCGCTTGGACCGGGCGATGGCGGTCATGGGGCAAGACTCCGCACCGCCTCGGCGAAGACGCGACCGCGGTGCTGAAAGTTCTCGAACATGTCGAAGCTGGCGCACGCGGGAGAGAGCAGCACGCAGTCGCCGGGCCTGGCCGCCCCCGCCGCCAGCGCGACGGCCTCATCCATGTCCCCGGCCCGCAGGATCTCCGTCACGCCCTCCAGCACCTCGGCGATCCGGGGGGTGTCGCGCCCGATCAGCACCACCGCCCGGGCGGCCCGCTCCACCGCAGGGACCAGGGGCGCGAAGTCGGCACCCTTTCCGTCGCCGCCCGCG
>JBAPYD010000420.1:0-3719 GCA_049284555.1 Chromatiaceae bacterium
CTGCAGGGCAGCGTTGCGCCGAACAGGTCCGCCACGGCCCGGCCCTCGGCCGCGTCGTTGCTCGGGGTCGCCGTGCCGTGGAGGTTGAGGTAGTCGATCGCCTCCGGTACCAGGCCCGCGCTGGCCAACGCCTGCTCCATGGCAAGCCGCGCGCCCAGCCCCTCCGGGTGGGGTGACGACATGTGATAGGCATCGCTCGACTCCCCCGTGCCGAGCAGCAGAACCGCCGAGGGGTCCAGGTTGTCGGGTGCCCGGGTGAGCAGGGCGAAGGCCGCGGCCTCCCCGATGGAGATGCCGTCCCGATCTCGATCGAAGGGCCGGCAGGGCGCCCGGGAGACGAGCTGGAGCGAGTTGAACCCGTACAGGGTGGTGAGGCAGAGGCTGTCGACGCCACCCACCAGGGCGGCGTCGATGAGCCCCGCCTCGATCAGCCGCCAGGCGCTGCTGAAGACCTTGGCGCTGGAGGCACAGGCCACGCTGACCACGAACGCCGGTCCCCGCAGGGCGCAGTAGCGCCGCACGAAGGCCGCGATGCTGTAAACGTTATGGGTGGTCTCGTAGCGGAAGTCCCGCGGGAGCTCGCCCGTTTCCGGGTCGCGGCGACGGTAGGCCAGCTCCGTCTCGAGAATCCCCGAGGTGCTGGTGCCGATGAAGACGCCCACCCGCTCCCGGCCGTGCCTTCGGGCCGCCTCTTCCACCGCCTCGCTGAGGCCGTCCTGTCCGAGCGCGAGCTGGGCCAGCCGGTTGTTGCGGCAGTCGAACTCGCTCAGGTCCGGACGGAGCTCCAGCCCATCGATCCCCACCACCTCGCCGACGAAGGTGTCCAGATCCACGGTCTCGAACCGGCAGGGCGCAAGCCCGCTGCGTCCCGCCCGCAGGGCCGCCAGGTTCGCGTCGTTCCCATGGCCCAGGCAGGTGACGGCGGTGAAGTGGGACAGGAGCAGGGGTCTCATGGGGCGGGGACGCCGTGGCGGATCGACCGAATTGTAACAAACATCCGGGGACCGCCTGCTCAAGGGACCGAGCCGGCCCTGGCGACCAGCAGCGCGTTGGCGAGGCGCCCACCCCAGCTCCGGCCCGGCCCAGGTAGCCCGGGCTCACAGGTGTAGCCCAGCTCCGTCAGCAGCCTCCGCCAGTCGTCCAGCGACCGGCAGTAGAGACGCCGGAGATGGTGACCGCGGCAATGGGCCACCATCAGATCCACCCAGTAGCCGCAACGGAACGCCAGCCCCCCCGCGGCATTGCCGACGCGCAGGAGCAGCAGGCCGCCGGGAGGCAGACACCCGAGCGATCGGAGAAGCACCGACTCCTGATCCGCGTGGGGCATGTAATGCAGCACATCGATCAGCAGGACCGCATCGGCCTGTGGAAAGGGCACCGTCCGGAGGTCTCCCTGCCGGAACCGTGCGGACGGGGGCAGGACCGAGCGGGCCCGGGCGATGGCGGTGCCGCTGCGGTCGATCCCCAGGTATCGGGTTGGCCTCGGTGGCGCGGGCCAGTCCGCGGGCCATTGGCCCGCCTCATAGAGGTCCGACGCCGATTGCAGCCAGGCGGCCAGGAGGCCCTGACCGCAGCCCAGGTCCAGGATACGGTCCCGGCCAGACAGGGGGCCGAGTCGCAGTATCTGGGAGAAGACCGGATCCCCTCCGAGCTTGCCCCGGGCGAAGTGCCAGGCGGTCCGGCCTGCCGAGCGGTAGGGGGCGCTCGCGGAATCGATCAGGGTCCTGAGGGTGTCGCGGCTCATCCCACGAGGGACCGCAGGGCGACGGGTCGCAGTCCAGACCCTGCAATGTCACGGAGCAGGGCGGGGAGGACCCGGATCACCACCGGCTCGCCGTCCGGGGTGCGGGCCGCGTTCCCATCGTGCAGCAGGAGGATGTCCCCTGCCGCCAGCCCCCGTGTGAGTCGCCGCAGCACCCGTTTCGGGTCGCGCGTGCGGGTATCGAACCCCCGTCGGGTCCAGGTTGCGAGGCGCAGATCGAGTCGGGACAGGACCGGCTCCAGCAAGGGGCTGCGCAATCCGGCCGGCGCCCGAAAGAAGCGCGGGGCCTGCCCCGTGATGGACGTGAGCGTCTCCTGGGCCGATCGAATCTCCCGGGCCAGGCCCCGGGGGCCCAGGAGGGAGAAGCCGTGGCCGTGGTGCTGGGTGTGGTTCTCGACTGCGTGCCCTCGCTCCACGATCTCCCGGCAGAGATCGGGATGCCGTGCCGCCCGCTCGCCGATGCAGAAAAAGGTCCCCTGGACCCCAGCGGCGTCCAGGAGATCCAGGACCCGTGGCGTCACGTTCGGGTTCGGCCCGTCATCGAAGGTCAGGGCCACCTCGCAACGGGCCTCGGACTCGGGCGGCAGGCGGATCCAGTTGGGCCCCAGCTGCGTCGAGCGGGGCAGCAGGCCCAGGGCGGTCAACAGCAAATGGTTGGCCACGATGGCCCCGGCGGCCCAGGGCCACCACCGGGGCTGGGCCGCAAGGGCCGCGAGGGAGCCGGCGTGCAGCGCGAAGGAGGCCCGGATCAGGGGTGCGGGCCGCCACGGGTTCCCGGGTTCGGGCGGGTTGTTCAGGGCTCGGTCCTCTCGCGCGACCTGGGAGTGGCGTGGATCTCGCGCGTCGCCCCTCGGGCCAGGATCGCCGAGAAGACGAGGGCCAGCACCACCCCGGGTGTGACCGTGGTGCCCATGGCCCGCAGGACCGGCAGCTCGGAGGTCGCCAGCACGCCGAAGCCGATCACCGTGGTCAGGTTGGCCACCAGGAGGGACGCCAGGGTCCGGGGCTCGACCGCGTCGCCGGCGGCCTGCCGCTCGAGGAAGAGGCCGTAGTTGGAGCCCACGGCGACGGTCAGGAGCATGCCAACCAGGTGGAGCAGGGTGAGGCGTTCCCCGGCCAGGACCTGGATCGCCGCCACCACCAGGACCGCGAGCACGAGGGGTGTCAGGATGCGCAGGGCCCTCACCCCGCTGCGCAGGGCCACCCAGAGGAGTCCCGCGATGACCGCCAGTCCGGTGAGTGAGAGCCATGCCGCCTCATCGAGGTAGCCGGCATAGAGACGGTCCGCCTGGTCCTTGATGTCCAGGAATCGGGCCTGGGGCAGATCGGGGCGCGCGAGCGCCGCGCGGACCCGACTGGAGTCGATCGTGAGTGCGGAGGGGCCGGTCGCCGGCGCCCGCAGGGGCAGGAGGGCGGCCCAGGTCCTTGCGCAGTCGGGATCCCGCGGCGCGCCGACAGGGGAGGCATCGCAGTCCTGGGCGAGGGGTAAGAGCAGGGACTCCGCCCCCAAAGCAAGGGAGGTCCCCGCCAGGTCTTCCGCCTCGACGAGCGGGGCGGTGCGGGCCGCCTGCACCGCGTCCAGGAAGGGTGCCAGCACGCCGGGCCTGAGTGGCAGTCCCTCGAGCGCCGAATCGAGGCGGCGCTGGAGCTCCGCGCGCTCCGGAAGAACCGCCTGACGCTCGAGCTGGGTTCTTCGGCTCGGCAGGAGCCGCGCCGGACTCTCGTAGCCTTCGAGGACCCCTTCCGCCACGAGGGCGTCGAGGGGCGAGGCGAGCCGCTCCGCGGCCTGGAGCGCCTGCTCCCGGTCCCGACCGGTGACGACCACCACGTAGCGCACGTCCGGTGCCCCCAGGTCCGCTCGCAGCCGCCCGTCCAGCTCCTGGTCCGATAGAGGGATGGGGCTCAGGCTGGCGAGGTCCCGGCTCCACAGGTCGTCCCCCCGGAGCGCCAGTACCCC
>JBAPYD010000421.1:0-4434 GCA_049284555.1 Chromatiaceae bacterium
ACCTGGGCCGGGTGGGTATGATCAACTCGGGCGGACCCTCGGGGAAGGACGACCTGCACCAGGCGGTGCGCACCGCGGTGATCAACAAGCGGGCCGGCGGCATGGGCCTGATCTCCGGGCGCAAGGCATTCCAGAAGCCCATGGAGGAGGGGGTGCGGCTGCTGAACGCCGTCCAGGATGTCTATCTGTCGCCCGAGGTGACGATCGCCTGAGCTTGGTAAAGGGTTGGCGATGGACCAGCGGACGCCGACGGTCCGGGCCGACAGGCCCGGTCCCTGGTAGGGATTTGAGACACTTCGAGGGCCGAGATCATGACCGCCCCGCACGAAGCCCGCTTCTACGAGCCGCTGCCGGATCGTAAGGTCCTGTGCACCCTCTGTCCCCACGACTGCCGCATCCCCGATGGCGGCCGCGGGGTCTGCGCCGTGCGCTACAACGTTGGCGGCAAGCTCTACACCCTGGTCTACGACAAGGTCGTCGCCCGTAACCTGGAGCCCGTCGAGAAGAAGCCGCTCTTCCACTTTTTCCCGGGCTCCACGGCGTATTCCATCGCGACGATCGGCTGCTGCCTGCGCTGCGCCTTCTGCCAGAATTGGCAGATCTCCCAGTGGCCGAAGGAGCATCTGCCTAAGCACATCGACGAGCGCGGCACGGAGCAGGACGCGGAGCCTATCTGTCCCCGCCTCGCGAACCTCGCGGCGGAGATCCCCGGCGAGCCGGTGACCCCGGCCCAGATCGTCCAGGCCGCCCTCGACAGCGGTGCGCGCACCATCGCCTACACCTTCACCGAGCCCACCATCTTCTACGAGCTGGCGATCGACACGGCGCGACTGGCCAAGGCGCAGGGCCTGAAGAACATCTTCGTAACCAGCGGCTATATCGATGAGGCCCCCCAGCGGGAGCTGGCCACCGTGCTGGACGCGGCCAACGTGGACCTCAAGTTCTTCCGCGAGGAGAGCTACCGGCGTATCAGCCGCGTGAAGCTGCAGCCGATCCTGGACGCGATTCGCCGCTATTACGAGCTGGGCGTCTGGCTGGAGGTGACGACCCTGGTGATCCCCGGGATCAACGACTCCGACGCGGAGCTCAAGCAGATCGCGGAGTTCGTTTGCTCTCTGTCCCCAGAGATTCCCTGGCACGTCTCCCGGTTCTATCCGGCCCACGAGATGAGCAACGTGCCGGTCACCCCGGTGGACACCTTGCATCGGGCCGCGGCTATCGGCAAGGACGCGGGCTTGCACTACATCTACGCGGGCAATGTTCCCGGCGACGGCGGGGAGAACACCTTCTGCCCAGGTTGCGGGACCTTGCTCATCGAGCGTTATGGGTTCTACGTCCTGAGTAACCGAGTGCGCGAAGGCCGTTGCCCCGAATGCGATTGCCTCATTGCGGGGGTGGGGATGGACGGCGGTTAGGCCGAAGTCGGCAATCCGCGGAGGTAGAGCGCCATGCCAGAGTCTGAGCATCAAGCAGCAACACCGGTTCTACCGGGCAGCGAGCAGGTCACCCGCATCCTGGCTGTAGCCAGCGGCAAGGGGGGTGTGGGCAAGACCACGGTTGCCGTCAATCTCGCAGTGGCATTCGCGCGGCGGGGTCTGCGGGTTGGCCTTTTGGACGCCGACGTCTATGGCCCCAGCGTCCCGGTGATGCTGGGTCTTCGGGCGCGACCGATCCCCGCGGATGGCCTGCTGGTGCCCCTTGAGTGCTTCGGCATCAAGGCGCGGAGGGTTGGCAGCGTGCCGCCTGACCGCATCCACCGACCGCTCCGAAATAGCGCGCTGCCCCGGCGCGCTCGCGGTACACGATTGGGCCTTTCGGCTCCACTGGATCGCCGTGGAGGTGTTCGATGACGGCGCTAACTGAAAAGGGTGGCGGGACCTTTCATGGGATCAAGCTCCTCCTGTGCGAAAACCCCCTGCCACCGATCCCCGCGGCCATCGCCGCGGCGCAGGCGGAGGTCGCGCGCAGCAACTACTCCACGATCTACGCAGCCAGTGCGGCGAGCTGATCGTGATCGGGGCCGAGCCGCGTCTGCTGGAACCCGGGATCTTCTCCACCGGCATGCTCGACAGCCAGCCCCCGGAGCAGGGGATGGTGATCGACGCCGGCGGCGTCACCGCCGCGATCAGCGGCTGCGCCCATCCCGGCATGGAGCGCATCGTCGAGTGGGCCGTGCGCCTGCTAAGGAAACCGGTCGACTGGGCGATCGGGGGCTTTCACCTGATGTATGCGGACACCGCCGAGATCGACCGTTCGATCCGCGCCCTACAGTCGCTAGGCGTCGCTCAGGTTGTCCCGACCCATTGCACGGGGGATGCGGCAAAGGCGGCGTTTCGTCGGGTCTACGGCGCAGGCTTTCACGCGGGTGACGTCGGCCGCGAGATCAGCCTTGTCGCGCGTCGCGCAATCGGGGCTTGAAGTCAATTCATCTCCGCGTGCTCCGTATCGCGGTGACAGCAGTAAACAGTTGGAGGTATGGCGAAATGACCTTGGCAGATGCGAGTCCAGTCGTACGACCTCCTGTCGATCCAACCTGGAAGCCACTCCTGCGCAAACGCATCCTCGTGTGCGGGAAGGGTGGAAGCGGCAAGAGCACCCTGGTGGCCTTGCTCGCCGCCGTCCTTCAGGAGCAGGGCTACCAGGTCATGGTCCTCGACGGCGATGCCTCGAACCCCGAGGGGCTGGTGCGCCTGTTATTTGGCGTGGGGGTTCAGGGCGAGCCCAGGCCGTTGATCGAATTCTTCGGCGGTGTTGAGAGAGTAACCTGCCCCGTCGATGATCCCTCACCATTGACGCGGATCGGTGACCAAGACCCGGTGCCAGATCGGCCGATCAATCTATCCCGGGAGATCGGCCCCGAGTACTCCCTCGAGAAAGGCAGTCTTCGGCTGCTCCAGGCCGGAAAGATCGAGACCTACGGCCAAGGGTGCGATGGACCCCTCGAGAAGGTGGTCCGGGACTTCCTGATCGAAGACGCCGTGGTTAGCCTGATCGACGAGAAGGCTGGGGTCGAGCATTTCGGCCGGCGCATACCCGATCGCATGGATATTATCTTGGGCATCCTAGACTGCACGCGGGAGTCCGTTTCAATCGCCCGGAGAATCAGCGGATTTGCGAAAGAGATGCAGACAGAGAATGTCTGCTTCGTCTTGAACAAGGCGCAATCCCAGGCCATGGCGACCCAGATGATGGATCTGCTGGAAGAGTCGAGCGCCAGGGTTATCGGCTCGGTGCCCTATCTCCCTGAGCTGGCTCAAGCAGCCCTCTCTGGCCGCCCCCTGGATGAGCACTTGGCCGCGCGGCATGTGGAGTCGATCGTCGCGCGGCTCGAGGCGATCGCGGCGGGGGAGGGGGGCGTTTCGGATAGGGAAGGATCCACCCAGGCTTGAGACAGCGCCCATGCCCAGGGTCGCACCCTTCGATGCCCACTGGAGCCGCTACGAGGCCTGGTTCCAACGGCATGAGGCGGCCTATCTATCCGAGCTGCTTGCCCTGCGGGCCTTCGTGCCCTGGTCGGGACTCGGCATTGAGATCGGTGTGGGGAGTGGGCGTTTCGCGGCGCCCTTGGGCATCCGTGTCGGTGTCGACCCTTCGCCGCGGATGTTGGCGCTCGCCGCCGCGCGCGGCATCGAGGTCGTGCAGGGGGCGGCGGAGAAACTCCCCTTCGCCCCCGCTAGCTTCGATCATGCCCTGGTGGTCACCACGATCTGCTTCGTGGACTCGCCAGAGCGTATGCTCGCCGAGGCCTCTCGCGTGCTCAAACCGGGCGGGTCCCTCGTGATCGGGCTCATTGATCGCGAGAGTCCGCTCGGTCAGGACTATTTGGCTCATCAGGCGGAGAATGTCTTCTATCGCGAGGCGACTTTTTATAGCGCGGAAGACGTTGAGCGGCTGCTGGGTCAGGCCGGCTTTACAATCAGCGCCTGGGGACAGACCCTGTCCCGGCCTCTGGTGGAGATCCGCGATGTCGAGCCCTTGCAGCCAGGACGCGGGCGCTGCGCCTTCGTCGTAGTCTCGGGGCGCAAGTGCAGTAACGCAGCGCTAGCCGCAATAACGGCTCCCGAAGTGAAGGCAGTCTGAGCCAGGAAAACGGAGGGGCTTAAGGCATGGAGAATACATTCTGGACGGCGCTGGGAACCAGCCTGTTGGCGGCTTTCGTCACGTCACTCGGCATCTACACGATTCGCCGATTTGCCGGCTGGGGACAGCGCAACACTACCTATTTCATGTGCTTCGCCGCCGGGGTGCTAATCTCAGCCTCCTTTCTGCACATCATCCCCAAGTCCTTCACAATGAACCCCCAGGCGCCGATCTGGCTGCTCGTCGGGTTCCTCGGATTGCACCTGTTTAACCGCTTTCTCACGGCGTTTGTCTGCGAGCGGGATCCGGATAAAAAGGACTACGCCATCGGGGTCGTGCCGATGCTCGGCATTG
>JBAPYD010000422.1:0-10807 GCA_049284555.1 Chromatiaceae bacterium
GGGCCACCCTGGAGGCCCTGATGGAGCAACTGGAGACACGGGTGACCTCGGTGGACAACGGCGAGGCCTATCACCGCGCCAATCCCAGGGCCACCATCCCCATGCCCGAGGGTCCGGCGATCTTCGAGACCACGGGTCCCTGGGAGGACTACTCCACCCCCTCCCGTGATATGCGGCTCCTGATCGCCCTGCAGGTTCTGGAGGACCTCCCGTGGCGAATCCGTCGTTACCCGGAGCTCTATCTCCTGAGGGGCGAGAGTCCGGCAAGCGCCGCCTTACGGATCGCCCAGACCCATGATCGGCAGATCCACGCCCGCCACATCACCTACACGCAAAGCGATGGCAGCCCCTGGCGCTTGAGCCTGGCGGAAATCTACGCCCGGCGGCCCGGACTCGAGGTCGGCTACAACCCCAACGATTGCGTGGAGCGGCGCTGGGGCGCCACGCCCGAGACACCGGACCACGCAACCTGTCGTCGTCGGGCCCCACCGGACCAGCGCAAGCGCATGGAGGCCTATCGTCCCTGGTTCCACGAACGTCGGCGCCCTCCGCGATAGGCGGACCCGCTCCATGGCGCGCTGAGCCACCCCGTACCACCGCTTTGGAGCCATCCCCGGAAGGAAGAGCCCCCATGTCGACCCCGCCCGCTATTCGAGCGCCGCTAAGAATCGGGCCAGTCCTCCTGGCCTGTCTGTTGTTGCTGTCCTGCGCTGCCCCACCGGAGCGGCCCGCACCCACCGCGACCTGGGGCGGCCGACCGTTAGGTGCGGCCCCCGCCCCCAACCCGGGGCTCAAGAAGGCAATCATCGGTCGGGCCACGCGGGAGTGGGAGTACTTCGGCCGGCAGACCGTGGTCTTTCATGGGAGCGAGGAGAGCATCCCGCACGTGGGCGCCTGGGAGGACGACGACGCCCGCTACAGCGGTCGCGTCAATGCCTATTGGCGGGCGGTGGGCAAGCCTGGGCTCGACGGCATGGACTGCCAGCAGCCATGGTCCGCCGCCTTCGTGAGCTGGATCATGCAGGGGACCGGGGTGCCCGAGAGCCAGTTTCCGAGGGCGACCGCACACTGGATCTATCTCGCCCGCCTGATCGACGAGGCACCCTATCCGGGACGCTGGTTCGTGCCCCGTCGCGTGGCCGACTACAGCCCCAACCCGGGAGATCTGGTGTGCGCCTCCCGAGCGGGCTCCCGTCCGCTGATGGCGGGCGGCTACACCAGCGCCTCGGGTGTCCAGGGGATCAAGGCCCACTGCGACCTGGTGGTCGCCAAGAACGGCCAGACGCTCGAGGTCATCGGTGGCAACGTCCGCAACTCCGTCTCCAAGGCCAGCCTGGAGCTGGACACCAATGGCCGGCTTCAGTCCATTCCCCGACGCCCCTGGTTCGTCATCCTGCAGAATCGGTTGTAGACAATGAAATGGCGCAATAGAGCACAAAGCACGAACGTCGACGACAGACGGAGCGAGGGCGGTCGGGGCGGCGGCGGCTTGCCCTCCATCGGAACCCTCCTCTTCCTGTGGCCCCTCATCAAGCGACTCTTGAGATCCAAGCTCGGACTGGTCGTCCTGGGACTCGGCGCCGTCGCCTATCTCGGCGGGTTCATCAATCTGTCCCCCTTCACCGGCGGCGGGTCGCCCGCCCTCGATCCACAGCAGGAGGATGAGTGGGCCGCCTTCATCAAGACCGTACACGGGGACCTGGAGTCCGTCTGGTCCGACGTCTTCGCCGAGGCGGGAATGCGCTACAGACCCCCAACGCTGGTGCTCTACCGGGGATCCACCAACAGCGGATGCGGCCCGGCGAGCGCGCGCATGGGGCCCTTCTACTGTCCGCTGGATCAGAAGGTCTACGTGGACCTCGGCTTCTTCGACGACCTGGCGCATGAGCTCGGCGCCAAGGGCGACTTCGCCCGGGCCTACGTCCTGGCACATGAAGTCGGCCACCATATCCAGAACCTGGAGGGGACCCTGGATCAGGTGGACATGGCCAAGCAGCAGGCCTGGGGGGAAGCCGGCAAGAACCGGCTGCAGGTCAGGCTGGAGCTGCAGGCCGACTGCTACGCGGGCGTCTGGGCCAATCACGCCCAGCGCAAGTTCGATCTGCTCGAGGAGGGCGACCTGGAAGAAGCCCTGGTCGCGGCGGCGTCCATCGGGGACGACCGGCTCCAGAAGCAGAGCCAGGGGTTCGCCATCCCCCATACCTTCACCCACGGCACGTCCAAGGAGCGCGCCACCTGGTTCGCCCGCGGGGTCAAGACGGGGCGCATCGGCGACTGCGACACCTTCGGGGGCGGCTGACGGTTACGCGGTCCGGGGCCACCTCGACCCGGGCATCGGGAGCCCACTCACCAGGGCGCCTTGCCACGCTCAGCGGGACGCGCCCGCTTCGGGTACCACCGGTGCCTTGGATCGCGCGAGGCTCTCCAGCAGCCACTCCGGCAACGGTGTCACCTCGCCGTCCAGGCTCCATCCATTGGCCCGGGCCTCGTCCTCGATTGCCGCGATGCGCCGGCGCGCGTCGGGATGGGTCTCGAAGAAGTCGAGATGCACGGCCGGGGATGGGCCCTTCTCCTCTTGCAGGACCCTGTAGAGGTCCAGGGCGCCCGCCGCGTGACCATAGAGGGCGGCGAGGGCGGCGAGACCCGCGCTGTCCGCGTCCCGCTCCTGCTCCCGACTGAACCCGAGATTGGTGAGCAGGCCGGTCTCACCGATCACCTGGTCCGCAACCGTGCTGCTCGAGACCCCGGTCAGGGCCGCCAGCGCCACGCCCACCACGGCCCCCCGCCCCAGGGAGACGATGGGGTCCCGATGGCGCACATGGGCCATTTCGTGGCCCAGGACCATGGCCAGGGCATTCTCGCTCGACAGCCGCTCCATCAGACCCCGGTGCACCACCACATGTCCCCCGATGGTCGCCATGGCGTTGACGGTCTCGTCGGGGGAGAAGTGCACCCTGATCGGCATGGAGGCGTCGACGATCCCCATGACGGGCTTCAGGCGGTCGGCAAGGCCCTGCAGATAGGCCTGAATGCGCGGGTCCGAGGGGCCTGCCCGCGTCTCCAGGGTGTCCACGAAGGGGGCCGCGATCCCGACCTCGTAGTCGAACGGGATCTTCGGTGCCAGCCACTGGGCAGCCAGGGCCAGGGCGGCGAAGGCGACAGCCAGGAGTCCCAGGACACCCGCCGTAAGCCACAGGAACTCTCGAAGGAGTCCGGTCTCGCTGTTGTTGATCCCCTCGGGAGGCCGGGGGTTGCGGTACTCGGCCATTTCAGTCCGCCACGGCCGTCCCGTAGGCCAGCACCTCGACACCGGCCAGCGAATTGCCGCCGCCCTTCCAGATGGAGCTGGTCTCGAGCTTCACGTTGAAGATCTTGCAGGGGGCCAGGCCCCTGGCATCCTCCTTCATGCGCAGGATCGACTCCCGACGGGCACGATCGAGCAGGCCCTCGTAGCTGGTGACGCGCCCCCCGACCAACCCCCGGAGACCGGCCAGGAAGGCCTTGAAGTAGTCCACCGAGATGACGACCTGGCCAGTCACCAGCCGGCTCTCCCGCGGGCGCTCGGGCTCCGGCGGAAAGCGGGCCGAGAAGATCATCACCGACGCCAGGTCCTCCTCCCGCCTTCGGATCGAATGGTAATGCCGGCGTTCCGCCAGGGTACCGAAGCCAAAGCCCAGGGCGAGCAGGATACAGACAACCAGGATGTCCGTCATGGGGACTCCTCCAGCCGCACCGCGGTCCCGTAGGCGAAGAGCTCGGCCGCTCCCTGGGCGATGGATGAGGTCGAGAAACGGATGTTCAGCACCGCGTTGGCGTTGAGGGCCTCGGCTTGGGCGACCATCCGCTGGATCGCCTCCTCTCGGGACTCCTGGAGGAGCTCGGTGTAGAACTTGAGCTCTCCGCCGAAGACATTCTTGATCCCCGCGACGAGGTCCTTGCCCGCGTGCTTGGCGCGCACCGTGCTGCCCTGCACCAGGCCGAGATGCTCGACGACCCGGCGACCGGGGACGACTTCCAGGTTTGTCAGCAGCATATGAGCGTCTCCATCGAGCCCGCGCAGACGCGATCGTCGTGGCGGAAACCGACCGCCCAAACCGAAAAAGCGGCCCCACGGGGCCGCCCCTCTGCGCCATTCGCAAGGCGAAGGCTCAGTTCGCCGATGCCGCCGGCGTGTCAGCCTCCTGCTGCCCCTTCAGCATCGCCTCCAGCTTGGCGATCTCGTCCTGCAGCGCCTGGGGCAGGGAATCCTTCAGCTTGCGCAGCTGCTCCATCGTGGTCTCGGCCAGGTCGAAGTCGCTATCGGCGATGTAGTCCTTGACCTGCTGAATCAGCTCCTTCGCCTTGTCAACCGTGGCCTGGGCCAGGGCTTCGCCCGTCTCCATGGCGGCGCCCGCGGCTTCGGATGCGGCGGTAGCGGCCGCCTCCACCTTCTCGGACGTGGCCTGGGTGGCCTCTTTGGCGAGCTCCGCGGCCTTCTCGCTCAGGGTCTGCTCGGCGGGTGGCGCGCCGCCTGGCTCCGCACCCGTGTGCTTGGGCTCCTCACCCTGCCCGCAGGCGGCCAGACCGAGGGCGGCGCCGATGGCCAGGACCAGAACGCTCTGCTTCTTCATGTGCTTCTCCGTCGCTGTGGTGGGTTTGGCTAGGGGATCTCGACTCCCAAGGGGGGGTGCCCAGCCCCAACGTGGGCCTCGGGACATCCTGGGAGACTCAGACAGACAAATGGCGTATCAGGCGATGCCGAGAGACTGGTGCAGATAGGCGACGGCATTGGGGTCGAGCCCGAGCTTGCTGGCCAGGTCCGCGAGATAGCGACGCTCGCCGTCGGTGTCCACCTCGATCGCCATCAGGGATGCTGCGTAGATTTGGGCCGCCACCTGTTGGTTCGGCACGTCCCGCACCAGGGCGTCGATGTCGATGGGCCTCTGGATCTCCGCGTCGACGAAGCGCCGCTCTTCGGCGCTGATGCCGCCCTCCTGCATCTTGCCCAGCAGGCGCTCCTTCTCTTTCTCGTCGAGACGTCCGTCCGCCTTGGCCGCATTGAGCATCGCGCGCAGGGTGAGGGTGGCGACGTCCATGACCTGTTGCTGCTCCCGGGGGGTCTGGGGGGCACGCATGCCGGCAATCACCGCGGTTTGATCGTCCATGCGGACATCTGGCATCCGGGACGCGGGCTGACCGCCGCCCATCATGGACTTGGCCATCTCCAGGGCCTGGGCCGCGAGTGTCCCGAAGATCGCCATCGAGCCCGCACCGGCGGCGGCGTTGCCGCCCGGGGCATTGCCACCGAGGACGGCGCCGGCGATCTCCTTGAGAACGTCCCCGGAAAAGCCGCCACCCGCGCCGGGCCCGCCACCCATTGCGGGTCCTCCCATGCCCGGAGCCCCCATGCCGGGAGCTCCGCCCATTCCCGGCCTTACACCGCCCTGACCGCCCCCTAGCACCGAGCCAGCAACCTTGGAGAAGACATCGAATATACCTCCACCGGGACCGGCGGAACCGGGCGCGCCAGCTGGCATCCCTCCCGGCATTCCACCCGGGGCTCCGCCGCCCAGGACGCTGCCCATCATCTGGCCCAGCACGCCCCCCATTCGGTTACCCGAGGAGGGTGACATGCCTGACTGCACGACCGCGCCGAGAATATCGAAGGGGTTCATCTGCACGCTCCTTTCTTTCCGGATCTCATTGATTCGAGGGGTACCGCCGCACCCCACGCTTCGCGGTGGGGCCTGGAGTGTAGCGCGAAGGTTGAGCCACGGGTAAGGGAAAAACGTCCTGTTCATTGAGTGCGATGTCGAGGCAACCCCTCGTTTGAAGGGAAATCGATTACTGCCTTTGACCATTGGCGGCCCACACCACGTCCGAGGGGGTAGCACCAAGCGACCGCTATTCCCGTCCCCTGGTAAACGATCCCACTCACCTCCATCCTGACCTGGCCAGCGGGAGAGTCAGAGCGGACCGATCCGTTATGGATGCACAGTGGCCGGGCACGCTCTATGCGTTGAGCCAATCCACCAAAGAAATTCGGAGTCACATCAATGGCAAACCTTGGGGATCTACTCGGTAGCTTCATGCAGGGCACGATGCCGAAATCCGGCGAGAGCCGCGTCGGCAACGTGCTGCAGGACCTGCAATCGAGCCTGGGCAACCTGTCCGCCGGTCAGGACGGTCAACAGGGCGGAATGCTCGGCCGGGTCATGGACATGGCCAAGACCACACTCGGAAACGCCGCCCAGAATCCTGTTCAGGCCGCGGGGCTCGGCGCCATTCTCGGCTCCGTCCTGGGAGGCGGGGGGAAGTCCATCTCCGGTGCCATCCAGGGCGGCGCCCTCGCCATGCTGGCGGGTGTGGCGTACAAGGCGCTGACCAATGCCGGTCAGGGCGCCAAGGGTACGCCGGCGGCGGGAGAGCCACCCCAGTTCACGGGCGGCGACGTTCCACTGGGCATGCGGCCACCCCAGAACCTGGCCGAGGAGCAGGCTGTCCAGCAGACGGCGGAGCTGGTCATCAAGGGCATGATGAACGTCGCCAAGTCCGACGGGCAGGTGAGCGCGGATGAGATCCAGCGCATCGTCGGCAAGCTCAAGGAGGCGGGCATGGCGGGCGACGCCGAGGCATGGATCATGGCCGAGCTGCGCAAGCCCCTCGATCTCGACGCCTTCATCGCCGAGATCCCCAACCAGGAGGTCGCGGCCCAGGTCTACGCCGCATCACTGCTGGCCGTCGAGGTGGACACCCCCCAGGAGAAGGCCTATCTGACCGATTTCGCCAGGAAGGCGGGCATCGACGGAACCGTCGCCCGGACGATCCAGCAGACCGTGGGCGTCACCGTGTAGCCGATCCGACATCAAGTCGCCGGGAGCAGGGCCGGGCGTGGCCGCGTTCGGGCCCGCCCGGCACCGCGAGCGGCGCAGACGTGCCAGGTAAGCGCGGTTCGAAATGCGCTTCCCATCCGGGCGAAGGATCGCCCGGCAGCTTCGGTGGCGATAAGCCACTGAAAATGGAGCTAGGCGCGACTCCCATCCCCATCCACCCAGCGCCACAGGATCGCCAGGCCCAGCAGTGCCACCAGGGCCGCGAGCAGGAAGGTCATGCGCGGCCCTGGGCCGTCCCAGAGCCAGCCGCCCATCAGGCTCCCCGCGGCACCTCCCGCCCCGAAGCTCAGGCTGTTGTAGAGGGCCTGACCTCGGCCCTGGGTGCGCCCTGGGAAATAGTGGTGGACGAGATGGATGGCCGCCGCGTGGAAGGTGCCGAAGGTGGCCGCATGAAGGGTCTGGGCCAGCACCTGCACCCACACCAGTTCGATGAAGGCCCCGATGAGGACCCAGCGGACGGCCGCCAGGCCAAGGCTCCACAGCAGCACCAGACGGGCTCCGAAGCGCAGGAGCAACCGGTGCATGAACAGGAATGCCAGGACCTCCGCGGCGACGCCGAGGGACCAGAGGCCACCCACCGCGCTGCTGCTGTAGCCGGCGGCCCTGAGGTGGATCGAGTAGAAGGCGTAGTAGACCCCGTGGCTCAGCTGCATCAGGAAACAGGCCGCGAAGAAGGCCTGGACCTCCACCCTGCGCAGCAGGCCGCGCAGGGAGGGCCCCGGGCCGCTCTGTCGCGCTGGGGCGCTGTCCGGGATCAAGAGGGTGCTGATCCACAGGGCCAGGAACAAGGCCGCCACCCACACCGGAACCAGCGTCAGGGATGCCCGCTCCAGCTGCAGTCCGAGCCCCGCCACCACCAGGATGAACCCGACGGAGCCCCACAGGCGGATCTGGGCATACCGCACCACCTTGAGCCCCAGGTGGTTGAAGGTCACCGCCTCCAGCTGCGGCAGGGAGGCGTTCCAGAAGAAGCTGAACAGGGTCATGGCGGCCGCCATGGACCAGAAGCCGTCCGCCACGAACACCGCGGCGAAGACCAGCACGGTGCTGAGTGTCGCCAGCCGGACCAGAGACATGCGCCGACCGGTGGCATCCGAGAGGTGGCCCCAGATCAAGGGGGCCACGATCTTCGTGCCCGTCAGCGTGGCCATCAGCTGGCCGATGGCCAGCGCGTCGAATCCCCGTGACTGCAGGAAGAGCCCCCAGTAGGGCACCAGGGCGCCCAGGGAGCCAAAATAGAACAGGTAGTAGGCGGACAGCCGCCAATAGGGCAGCTGATCCGCCATGACTCGCCGATCAGCCCTTGAGGTATGCGTTGTCGCCGCCAGGGATCGGCGGCGTCGGCGGGGTCACGTCCCCGTTCTGACCCCGCTGACGCAGCCAGTGATCCATCAGCACCAGGGCGACCATGGCCTCGGCGATGGGGGTCGCGCGGATCCCTACGCAGGGGTCGTGGCGGCCGGTGGTCACGACCTCTGTCGGCGCTCCATCAATGCCGATGGTACGGCCAGGCAGGCGAATGCTGGAGGTGGGCTTCAGCGCGATGCGGGCCACCACGTCCTGGCCCGAGGAGATCCCGCCCAGGACGCCCCCGGCGTTGTTGGACAGGAACCCCTCGGGGGTCATCTCGTCCCGATGCTCGGTGCCCTTCTGCGCGACGCAGGCGAAGCCGGCCCCGATCTCCACCCCCTTCACCGCGTTGATGCTCATGAGGGCGTGGGCCAGGTCCGCGTCCAGGCGGTCGAAGATGGGCTCCCCGAGACCGGCGGGGACGCCGCTGGCCACTACGGTCACGGCCGCGCCGATGGAGTTGCCCTCCTTGCGCAAGGCGTCCATGTAGGCCTCCAGGTCCGGCACCTGCTCGGCCCAGGGCCAGAAGAAGGGGTTGCGCTCCACCTGGTCCCAGTCGAATCCACCGGGGCGGATCGGCCCCAGCTGAGAGAGATGGCCTCGAATCCGCACCCCGCAGCGCTCGGCCAGGAATTTCTTGGCAATGGCCCCCGCCGCGACCCGCACCGCGGTCTCCCGGGCCGACGAGCGTCCCCCACCCCGGCAATCCCTTCGGCCGTACTTCTGGTCGTAGGTGTAGTCGGCGTGGCCCGGGCGGTACTTGGCGGCGATCTCGGAGTAGTCCTTGGATCGCTGGTCCAGATTGCGGATCAGCAGCCCGATGGGCGCCCCCGTGGTCAGCCCCTCGAAGACCCCCGAGAGGATCTCGACCTCGTCGGTCTCCCGGCGCTGGGTGGTGTGTCTGGACTGCCCGGGCTTGCGCCGATCCAGGTCCCGCTGCAGGTCCGCCGCCGTGAGCGGCAGCCCCGGCGGACAGCCGTCCACGACACCGCCGATGGCCGGGCCGTGGCTCTCGCCGAAGCCGGTGACCACGAAGAGCTTGCCGAAGCTGTTGCCAGACATGAGTGACGAGTGGCGAGTGGCGGGTGACTAGACGGAGCAACGACGAGGACGACGTCTTCCTGGGCCCTCGCTACTCGCTACTAGCGACTCTTTGACTAATATGCCGGCGGCGGCACCGGGTCGGCCGGGTTCAACCACGCATTGCCCTTCTCCAGCACCTCGCGGGTCAGGGTGCTGGTGGCCTGGTGGAGCCGTACCCCGTTGATGATGTACGTATAGCGGGAGCTCAGATAATCGAACTCCGCCTGAAACAGATTACGCTGGGCATTCAGGACGTCCACCTGGGTGCGGGTGCCCACCTCGAGTCCCGCCTGGGTGGACTCCAGGGACGAGCGCGCGGAGACCACGGCGGCCTGGCGCGCCTTCACGTCCTCGATGCTGGACTGGATACCCCGGAAGGCGTCCTTGACCTGCTGAGAGACCTGGCGCCGGACCGAGTCCAGGCTATCCTGCGCCGCACGGTACTGATACCCCGCCTGGCGCGTGCGTGAGGCCACCGCCCCACCCTGGTAGATGGGGACGGTCAGCGTCAGCCCGACGAAGCCCCCCTTGGCGCCGATCACCCCGCTGTCGGCGTCCGAATTGCTCCAGTCGTAACCTGCCTGGGCCCCGACGCTCGGAAAATATCCCGAGCGCTCGATCTCGATCCCCTTCTTGGCGGCCTGCACCGCCTCGGTGGCGGCGACGACCCCGTAGTTGCTGCGCAGCGCGGTCTCGGCCCAGACGTTCACATCGTTCGGCTCCGGCGGCGCCAGCGGCAGCTTGTCGCCCAGGCGTGCCAGGGGCTGATCGAAGGAAGGCCCGACGATGACGCGCAGGGCCTCCCAGGCGTTATCGAGGGCGACCTTGGCGTTGATCAGGTTGGCCCGGGAGCTGTCGTAGGCGGCCTGGCTCTCGTTCACATCGGTGATGGCCACCAGCCCCACCTCGAAGCGCTGCTTCGACTGCTCCAGCTGGCGCTCGTTGGCGCGGACCAGGGACTCGGAGACGGTAACCGCATCCGCCGCCCGAAGCACGTTGAAATAGGCCTCGGTGGTACGGACCATGAGGTCGATCTGGGAATTGCGGAACTCCGCCTCCGCCTGGGCGATGACATCGTCCGACTGCTTCAGGGTCATCCAGCTGGCACGGTTGTACACCGACTGGCTGAGCACGGCCTGGGCGTTCTGGCTCGCGTAATCGCCCGATCGAGTCGAGGTTCCCCGCACCTGCGTCTCTCGCCAGTTGTAGTTGGTCTCACCGCCCGCCGACAGCTGGGGCAGCAGCAGGGCACGGGCCTGGGGCTTGGCCTCCCTGGTCGCGAAGAGCTGCTGCTCTGCACCCCGCAGGACGGGGTCACTGCGCACCGCCAGGTCGTACACCTGAATCAGGTCGTCCGCCTGGGCGCGTGCCGCAAGCAGGGAGAGGGACCCCGACAGCAGGGCGCCGATCAGGGTGGGGAGGACTGTCCGCATGGGATTCATCATCGGCGCTCGCGCAAGACGACTCCCCGCGAGGAGTCGTGTGGCCGGGGAGTATAGGCG
>JBAPYD010000423.1:0-6726 GCA_049284555.1 Chromatiaceae bacterium
GCTCCTGGAGGTGGCCCGCATTGCCAGCGGGGCTGAGCCGGCAGGGGAGATCCCGGCCGCCGGCCCGCGCGCCCCCGGCGTCGACGACAGGATGCCCCCGAGCCTGGGCCCAGGCGTGGGCCTGGCCCAGGTCCCGGCCGCCCGGGGGCTCCTGATCCATCGGGTCGAGGTCAGGGACGGGCGGGTGGCGGACTACCGCATCCTGGCCCCGACCGAATGGAACTTTCACCCCCGGGGGGTGGTTGCGGCGGGGCTGGACGCCATCGCCGCGCGCGTGCGGGGACCGGAGCTGGGGCCGCTGGCCAGGCTGTTCGTCGCGGCCGTGGATCCCTGCGTGGACTTCGACCTCCTCCAGCGCTGATCGCAACCTGGGGTCGGCCGGGAGCAACCCCATTTAACGGAGATCACCCCATGTGCCTCGCCATCCCAGCCAAGATCGCCACCATCGAGCCGGACGGCCAGACCGCCCGCGTGTCCCTCGGCGGCGTCACCAAGGAGATCTCCCTCGCCCTGGTGGACGACGTCGCGGTCGGGGACTATGTCCTGGTCCACGTGGGCTACGCCCTGAACCGTCTGAGCGAGCAGGAGGCGGAGCGGACCCTGGCCCTGATGAGCGAGGCGGGCGTCCTGGACGAGGAGCTGGGCGTGAATCCACCCATTCCGGGGAGTGCCGGAGGCGAGTCATGAGGTACGTCGATGAGTTCCGGGACCAGCGGCTGGCCCGGGGTCTCGCCGAGGCCATCGCCGCGCAGGCGCATCCGGGCCGCGAGTACCGGCTGATGGAGTTCTGCGGCGGCCACACCCACGCCATCTTCCGCTATGGCGTCCAGGATCTGATGCCTGCCAACGTGCGCTTCGTTCATGGCCCCGGCTGCCCGGTCTGCGTCCTGCCCATGGCGCGCATCGATCACGCCATTGCCCTCGCCACCCGCCACGGCGTCACCCTCTGCAGCTACGGGGATCTCATGCGGGTCCCCGCCAGCGAGCGCCGCAGTCTGCTCAAGGCCAAGGCCGAGGGCGCCGATATCCGCATGATCTACTCCACCCAGGACGCCCTGCGCATCGCGCGGGAGGACCCGACCCGTCAGGTGGTCCTCTTCGCCATCGGGTTCGAGACCACCACCCCGCCCACGGCGGTGGCGGTCAAGACGGCCCGGTCCGAGGGGCTCGCCAACTTCTCGGTCTTCTGCAACCACGTCCTGACGCCGCCGGCCCTGCGCACCATCCTGTCCACGGCGGGGCCCGACGGGGTGCGCCTCGACGGCATCCTGGGTCCCTCCCACGTGAGCACCGTCATCGGCAGCCGGCCCTACGACTTCGTCGCCCGGGAGTTCGGGCGGCCCGTCGTAATTGCGGGATTCGAGCCCCTGGACGTCATGCAGTCGGCCCTGATGCTGATCCGCCAGATCAACGACGGCCGCGCCGAGGTGGAGAACCAGTACACCCGCGCGGTCACCGAGCAGGGAAACCTCAAGGCCCAGGCCCTGATGGACGCGGCCTTCCGCGTTCGGGAGACCTTCGAGTGGCGAGGGCTCGGGTTCCTGCCCAACAGCGCCCTGTGCCTCGCGGATGTCTACCGGGACCTGGACGCGGAGCGGCGCTTCCCCGTGGAGGTCGCGCCCGCCCGGGAGGTCAGGGGCTGCGAATGCCCGGCCATCCTGCGCGGGGTCAAGGAGCCCACGGACTGCAAGCTCTTTGGCACCGTCTGCACCCCCGACAACCCCATGGGCTCCTGCATGGTCTCCTCCGAGGGGGCCTGCGCCGCTTACTGGAGCTACGGCCGCTTCCGCGAGGCCCGGGCCGCCGGCTAGGTGGCTGGAGGCCCCCGAAGCGACCTTTCGAGCTGCACTCACCGCCATCATCGGTCCGCGGCCAGATCGGCAACGGACCTGCCCATCGACGGGCCCAGCCTTTGGGATACTGCCATGACCATCGATCGACGCTTCCCCGTCCGTCTGGACCTTCAGCACGGGACCGTGGACATGAGCCACGGCGCGGGAGGGCGGGCGATGGCCCAGCTCATCGCCGAGCTGTTCCAGGCGCACCTCGACAACGCGCTGCTGCGCCAGGGCAACGATCAGGCCCTCTTCACGCCGCCCCCTGGGCGGCTGGTGATGAGCACCGACGGGCACGTGATCGCGCCGCTGTTCTTTCCCGGCGGGGACATCGGCGCCCTCTCGGTCCACGGGACCATCAACGATGTGGCGATGGCCGGCGCCAGACCCCTCTATCTCGCCGCCGGCTTCATCCTGGAGGAGGGGCTGCCGCTGAAGGATCTCGCTCGGATCGTCGAGAGCATGGCCCGGGCCGCCAACGATGCCGGGGTGCCCGTGGTGACCGGCGACACCAAGGTGGTGCAACGGGGCAAGGGGGACGGCGTCTTCATCACCACCACCGGGGTCGGGGTGGTCCCCGAGGGCATCCTGATCTCCGGGGACCGGGCGGTACCCGGGGACGCCATCCTGCTGAGCGGCCCCATGGGCGACCACGGGGTCGCCGTCCTTTCCAAGCGGGAGAACCTGGGGTTCGAGGTGGAGATCGCCTCCGACACGGCCGCCCTGCACGGTCTCGTGGCGGCCATGGTGGAGGCCGTCCCCGGGATTCACTGCCTGAGAGACCCCACGCGCGGCGGGCTGGCCACCACCTTGAACGAGCTGGCGCACCAATCGGGGGTGGGGATGCGCATCCAGGAATCGGCCATCCCGGTGCGCCCCGAGGTTCAGGCCGCCTGCGAGCTGCTGGGGCTGGATCCGCTCTATGTGGCCAACGAGGGCAAGCTGGTGGCGATCTGCCCGGCGGAGGCGGCCCAGGACCTCCTGGGCGTCATGCGTGGCCATCCGCTGGGTCGAGAGGCCGCCCGGATCGGGACCGTGGTGGGGGACGACCACCGCTTCGTCCAGATGGAGACCCGCTTCGGCGGCAGCCGGATCGTCGACTGGCTGGCGGGAGAGCAGCTGCCGCGTATCTGCTAGCGCGGCCGATCGGAAGCCGTCAGGGAAGTCGATCAGCGCGCGAAGCGAGAGGGGCGTGTCTTGGGTCGTCCGATCGCCCACCGTTTGCGGCCGTCGCAATGGCGGGCCGTGCCCGCCTCTCGCGGGAAACGCCGTCGATCCTCACCCCGCTCCGGCGCCGAGGCGGGTGGTCAGGGGCCCCACAGCAAGAAGTCCACGTAGTCCTTGATGCGGACATGGGCAGGCGTGTCGACGGCGTTGAACTCCAGGCTGGTGGCGAATACGCCCTTGCGTGTCGTGACCCGCACCACTTTGGCATCGACGTCGGCGATGTGCTCCTCCCGCGGACCGGGATGCAAGGACAGGGTCACATCGGTACAGGGGGAGAGCGCGATCGGGAGATCGACGAGCATGCCGTGATACCCCAGGTCGCGGGCTCGGCCGATGATCGCGGATGCCAGGGCCTGCTTGGCCGCCAGGGGCTGGACGACGACGGGGAAATCCACCTCGACCCGCGGCGAGCGTCGCGCCTCCACGCGGGGGACCACGAGTCGCTCGGGATGGGTCATCGCCCGCAGCTCGTAGAGGGTCAGGGGCTTGGTCTTGCCCTTGACCCGCACCTGATTGGTTCCGCCGAGCCGAAGGTGTTCCCGTGCCCCTTCCAGCGTTGATTCGCTGAGCAGCACCTGCCCCCGCAGGCTGAAGGGCTCCATGCGCGCCACCACGTTCACCGTGTCTCCGATCACCGTGTATTCGCTGTAGTGCTGGGAGCCGAAGCTGCCTGCCATCACGGGCCCCGTGTTCACGGCGACGCCCGCGTACAGCCTGGGCTCTCCGCAGGCCTGCGCCCGCAGATTGAGCTCCGCCAGGGCCAGCTGCATCTCGATGGCGCAGGCGATGGCCTGCAGCAGCTCGTCCGGTCGATGCTCGGGGACCCCGAAGAGGGCCATCACCGCATCCCCGATGAACTTGTCGATGACCCCACCCCGACGCTGCACCACGCAGGCCATGGTGGTGAAGTAGCGGTTCAGGAGGGCGATGACCGTCTCGCTGGGGAGGGACTCCATCAGTGCCGTGAAGCCGCGGATATCGGCGAGGACGATGGTCGCCCGGGTGGCGACGATAGGCTGAGCCTCGAGCAGAAACTCGTCGAGGAGGTCGTCGAGACGGCGGTGGAGCAAGGCGCGATGGCTCGCGCTCATCGGCAGGCCGGCGATGCCTTCGGCAGCGTGCTCGACCTGTGCCCGAAAGTGCTTGCGATCCTTATGTTGCATGGGTGTCCCCCAAACGCCGCCTGGATCACGCAACAGGATGCCACATTTCGCCGAGACGTGTTCGAGCCGGCCGGGAGCCGGGGAGGCGCCGAACCGAAAGCGATCCTGGAACGTGATCTGCCGGCGGCGCGGAATCGGCGTGAATCGGTCGTTTGAACCGCGTTTCTCGTGAGGAGATGCTGATCGACTGCCATCCTGAATTCCATCAGCCCGCACTTCGAGAGCCGCGACGCTCGAAGTGCCCCGTTTTCAGTTGGTTATCGCCACTGAACAGGCTGGGCGATCCTTCGCCCGGACGGGAAGCGCAATCATTCAGCGCTTCCCAAAAGGGCCTACAATGAGGGCCTGCCACCCGAATGAGAGCCTTCCATGCCACTCGCAGCCCGTAGATCGACCGGCCCCACCCGTATCCCGCGGGCCCTCGCGGTCGTGGCCACCCTCTGTCTGGGTCTCGTGCAGGGGGCGTCAGTCGCGACCGAAGGACGCGCCATCGAGCTGCGCGACGGCAGCGTCCTGATGGGCGAGCTGGTGAGCGCCGGCAACGGCCGCTATCGGATCAGCACCCCGGTGCTGGGGGAGATCGAGCTGCCCGAATCGGAGGTGCTGGCGATCCGCTCGGCGCCGGCGTCCGCGCCCAGTCCGGTGGACCCGTCGCTCGGTGCCACTGACCTCCAAGGTCTCATGTCGGCCATCCAGGGGCAGATCGTCGGTGATCCCACCCTGGTGGGCGCCATCACCGCCCTGCAGAGCGATCCCGAGCTCCAGGCGGCCCTCGCCGATCCAGCCTTCACCCAGCTCATCCTGTCCGGCAACGTCGTGGCCCTGAGCGGCGATCCGCGTTTCCTGCGCCTCATGGCGAATCCCGCGATCCAGTCCCTGCTGGGACGGATCGGGGGTCAGCCGGGGGGCCAGTTACCGGGGCGTTGAGACCCGGGATCCGGGTAAAAAGGCCCGGTTGGCGCCTGAGGTCCCGTACGAGGCAACCATCCGATGACGCTCCGACCCCTACTCCTCGTCCTGCTGTTGTCCCCGGCGGCGCTGTTCGCGGAGTCCTCGCCGTCGGGTGGGGACGGGGGACCACCCGACCCGCGGGTGGACCCCGAGCGGGCCACTCGCGGCTACGTGGGTGCCGCGCGCTGCGGCGAGTGTCACGGGAAAGAGCTGGACCTCTGGAGGGGCTCCCACCACGATCTGGCGATGAAGGAGGCCACCGCCGAGACCGTCCTCGGAGACTTCGACGATGCGCAGTTCGAGGCCCATGGGGTGCGGTCACGCTTCTTTCGCCGGGACGGACAGTTCTTGGTGCAGACCGACGGGCCGGACGGGACGCTCCGGGACTACCCCATCCGCTACACCTTCGGCTGGTATCCATTGCAGCAGTACCTGATCGAGTTTCCCGGCGGGCGGCTCCAGAGCCTCGGACTCGCCTGGGACTCACGGCCCGAAGCGCAAGGGGGGCAGCGCTGGTTCCACCTCTATCCCAACGAGTCCATGGATCACGGCAATCCGCTCCATTGGACGGCCCTGGACCAGACCTGGAACTACCAGTGCGCGGACTGCCATTCCACGGACCTGCAGAAGCGCTATGAGGCCGAGCGCGGCGTCTACGACACCCGCTACGCGGAGATCAACGTCGCCTGCGAGACCTGTCACGGCCCCGGTGCCGCCCACGTGGAGTGGGCCAGGGACCAGGCCGCGGAGGGGGCCAAGGCAGGGGAGGGCGCCGCCACGGACGCCGCGAGCCGTGGTCTGCTCGTGGACCTCAAGGACCGGGACGGAGGGGCCTGGCAGATCGATCCGGAGACGGGCAAGCCCAGGCGCTCGCCGCCCCGGGCGCTGCAAGGCGTCGGTCAGTCACAGATCCAGACCTGCGCCCCCTGCCATTCGCGGCGGGGGCGTATCTGGCCGGAGCTCAAGCCCGGCGACCCCTTGCAGCAGGGGTTCCGGCTCGCCCTGCTGGAGCCCGGCCTCTACTTCGCGGACGGCCAGATCAAGGACGAGGTCTATGTCTACGGTTCCTTCATCCAGAGCCGCATGTATCACCAGGGGGTGGTATGCAGCGACTGTCACGACCCCCACAGCCTCAAGCTGCACGCGGAGGGCAACGGGGTGTGCGCCCGATGCCATGTGGCCGCCCGCTACGATGCGACCGAGCACCATCACCATGAGCCGGGCTCCGCGGGTGCCGCCTGCGTGGCCTGTCACATGCCCCAGCGCTACTACATGGTGGTGGACGAGCGGGCGGATCACAGCATGCGGGTGCCCAGGCCGGACCTGACCCTGAAGATCGGTACCCCCAACGCCTGCAACGGTTGCCACCAGGACAAGGACGCGGCCTGGGCCGCGGCGGCGGTGGAGACCTGGTATCCCGACCCCATCCACCGGGGCCCCCACTTCGGGGAGGCCCTGCACGCGGCCGATGTGCACGCACCGGACGCGGGCTCGCGACTGCTGGCGCTGGCGGGGGACCCCTCCCAGCCGGCCATCGCCCGGGCCAGCGC
>JBAPYD010000424.1:0-1590 GCA_049284555.1 Chromatiaceae bacterium
GAGATCGGTCGCAGCGGCACCTGGATGGTGCTGGAGGACAGTCGCGGCAGCTTGTAGCTCATGCACAGGTGTCCCTCCCGCAACTTCACCTCGGGATCGGTCAGCGGAAAGTGCGCGTCGGGGTTCAGCAGCTCGTATTTTCCGACCCGCCGCAACCAGACCTCCGGTATCGGCTCGGCAGGGATCTTCTCCCCCAGGACGATCTGCTTCTCGCCACTCTTGGCCACAATGACCTCCCGGCCGTCGATGGTCTGGGTCTGGAAGCGCATCTGTGACAAGGGACGTACCGCGGGCGGCATCGAGCCCAAGGCGTCGCGGTCCACGCCGAGCCACCCGTCCGGATAGGGAATCAGGTCGAAGGTTTCCTCGACGATGCAGGCGCAGAGCTTCGCATCCTTCGGGCGGATCGAGATCAGGCCCAGATCGGTGGCGTAGCTGCCCGCCGCGTCGGCGGGCATGCGAATCTCCTGCTCCTTGGCCAGTGTTTCGATGAAGAGCTCGGCCGCTACAGGTTGCATCTTTGTGTTGAGGACCCTGGCCAGCATCTGCTCCGCGAGCCGGGATACGACACGGCGAGAGCCGTCCGCATTCGCCAGCACGGCCGCCCCGAGGCCCTTGCCCGGGAGGAGGATCATCTCGCCGCTGAAGGCGAGCGTCGTGCCCCCGTGGCGGATGACCGGTCCGGCCTGGGGAATGCTGCCCTCTTCAAGGAACCACCCCAGCCCGATGACCACGTCCAGGTCGAGTCCGACCTTTGCGTTCTGTGGCTCGAACATCTCCTCGAGGGTCCCGGGGAGGACCAGCTGCTGACCGCCGGCGCATCCCGTCTCCAGCATGAAGCTCAGGAACTTGCCAAGATCCGAGACCGAGCTGGAGAGGCCAAGGGCCGGCACGTCGCGAATTGGAAGCAGCTCCAGCTCACGACCATCCCGATAGCCTTTCGCGCCGGTCTCCGGGTGCCGAACTCCCGTGGCCAGGTCGCTGTGCGCCATCCCGAGGGGGCGCAGGATGTGCTCCTTCACGTACTGGGCGTAGGGCAGGCCGGAGACCTTCTCGACCATGTGACCGAGCAGCGTGTAACCGACGTTGGAATAGGAGAAGACCAGGTTAGGCGGGAAGGCGGCATATTCTTCCGAGAGCTTCACGGCCACCTCGGTGAAGGGTTGATCGGTCCACATCCCCTTGTTGAGGTCCGTCGGTATCCCCGCGTGATGGCTTAGCACGCTGCGCACGGTGATCGGTTCGGCGGTGGTGTCGAATCGGCTGCGGATGGAGAGTTCCGGCAGGTAGCCGTTGAGCGGCTGGTCGATGTCGATGACGCCCTGCTCGGCGAGCTGCATCACAGCCGTCGCGGTGAATGGCTTGGCCAGTGAGCCGGCCCGGTAGACGGTGTCGGGCGTCGCCGGGACGCCCCGCGCCTCGTCGGCGAAGCCGAACCCCTCCGCCCACAGCGTCTCGTTGCCCCGGACCAGAATCAGGCTCAGGCCGGGGATCTGGAAACGCGCTTGGGCCGCGCGGATGAGGGGTGCGAGCTCGTCGCGAATGGGCCGGATCTCGTCGCGGACGATCGCCCCCGCGCCAATCGAGACC
>JBAPYD010000425.1:0-2123 GCA_049284555.1 Chromatiaceae bacterium
GTTCCGGTGGATGGCCAGTCCTTGCCGGTTCGGGACTCTCACCCGGCGGGTCGCAATAAGAGGTTTCTGATTGCTCAAGTCACTTTGGCTTTCTTCCTCCTCTTCCAGGCTTCGCCTGGCGCAATGAGGTTGGCGATCACGATGTGGACCCATGGCAGCCACTGGTCGGCCTCCTCGGGCGGTGTGATCTTGGCGATGTGGGTGGCTTGCACGGCCAATCCCGACAGCGACGGGAAGGCATCGGTATGACAGATGGCATCGGGCTGCAGACGGCGCTGCGCGAAGTCGACGATCTGGCGTCCAGGCATGCTTGCTCGGTAGCGAACCGCTGTTGTCAATCGTAGAAACTCTTCGTCGGCGCTTGCATCGCGCGGCTCCTCGGTTGCTGCGGGGATACCGCGCAGTATCCCCGGCCCGCAGGCTCAGAAAGCGAGTCCGTGGAACAGGCAGCAAGTGAAGACCCATGTGAATTCCCCGGGCGCTTTTGAATCACCACCCCAATCTGGCGTGCCTGGGACATGAGGCCTGCAACGGTGATCGCTTGCGCCGGATTGATGGAGAGCCCGGCGGTGCGCAGCGCCCTGGCAGCCCAGACATTGCAGTTATTGAACAGATGGTAGGTCTCCCGGGAGAGGTAAAACCGACTGATCCTGGGGGACGACTCTGGGCCTAGCGGTATTGGATTGCCCGCAGCGTCCGTCGCGTGACTCGCTTCGATGTAGCCGGCAAGGCGCTGCAGGCCAGCAGCAGTTACTTGGACCTTGATGATCTCACTGTAGGGGAAGGTTGCTGGCACCGAATCGCGAAAGCCGAAGATGTGCAAGACGCTGTCAGTCGGCATGAACGCCGCCGCAATCGCATCGCCAACATGAGGGTTCAATGCTTGATAGAAGGTCTTGTCTCCCCAACCCACTTCCAGATACGCAGCGTCGGCGAAATGCCGGTGCGACGGCCAGGTGCCGGCCGGGATATCCCTGGGCCTGACAACGATCCCTGCATGCCAGCCGTGACTCACCAGATAGACTGGCACGCTTGGCCCTTCCTCTTGGGTTGCAGGCAGCTCCTTGACTGCCGTCGTGCAAGCGGCACCGGCGGTCCACAAGAGAGAGACGAGTAGGCGGGCAAATACAGCGCGGATCGTCCCAGGCCATCTCTCGGCCGGGGTAGGCGTCCGCCGCGGAACCTGCCGCGGAGCACCCGCTCCGGGTGCTCTGCGTGTCAGACCTTCAGGCTTCTTCCCGAATGTGGATGTCCTGGATCTACCCAGGCTCCCCTTGAACCAATCGAGCACATCCACCTGGCGTCTTCCTCTCCGCGCCTCGTGTCGCAGCCGTTCACAACCGCTTCTGCGCATTGGCAACAGCAGCCCCGACCAGAACCGCCAGGACTACTCCCACCACGGGCACGCCGAGCGCCGGCAGCGGAACCGGCAGAAACAGCGCCAGGCCCAGCAGCACCACGACCGCGACGATCCCCCGCAAAGCGTAGGCGTGCGCGAGGGGACTCGCGTAGGCGAATCCCGCCTGGCGGATGCGACGGCGCACCCACCCGTCTCCCCAGGATGCAGGAATCAGGAGCAGGAGAAACGGCCACCAGGCGACCAGCATGGCGAGTCGCTGAAGGGCCTGATAGAGCGCCGCCCAGATCACCTCCAGGCGGCCCGCCACCCAGGACCACAGTGGCAGCGTGGCGAGCGGCGAGAGGGCACCGCCACGCGCGACGTCCTGGTCGTTCGGCAGGGTGATGCGGTAGCTGGTCGCGACCAGCCCGGGCTCGACGAAGAGGGCGCCATACCACTGCTCGGCGCGCTCGATGACGGCTTGGGCCGTGGTCGGGCCGAGCCCCTGGTGCAGCCAGGCCAGCTCGGTGTCGCGCACCCGTTCCGACCAGGTGGCCGGAACCAGGGCGGCGAAGAGGATGAGCTCCATCACCAGCAGGATCGCGCCGACCAGCAGGGCCCAGAGCCAGTTGCCGGTGCGTGCCTCGCTGTAGGTCCCCGCCTCAGCCATCGCCTAGGCCGGCGAGCCGCAGCGCGCGCTCCTGAAGCGGGCTCAGGGCGTCGGTCACGAGTGCCTGCCGCTGGGGCTCCGCCAAGGCGTCGGTCAGTCCGGTCACGAAGGCGG
>JBAPYD010000426.1:0-9264 GCA_049284555.1 Chromatiaceae bacterium
CGATCTCTGACTACAGGAAGGCCATCGGCAGACCCAATGATCTGGCCGAGCTGATGGTGTTCTACTGCGAGCGGGCGGCCGGATTCAGCAACGAATATGGCCTAGATGACGAGGGGTACCTCGATGCGCTGGTGCGCATGTTCGCTCAGACCTTGAAGGTCGTTGCCACGCTGCCTGATGACTCCAGATCCGACTTGGTCTCGCGCCTGGAAGCGGTACGCGATGTCTGCCACAACGTTGGCTACGGCGTCGGCGAGGAAATGGATGCGTTGCTCGCCGAGCACGGAATCGCTGATTGACCGCGCCGAACGCGCATCGGTGAGGCGCGAGAACGACGTGATTGGCATTCCTTGATGGACTTGGCCTCGCATGACGTCAGCGTGGCCAGCCAACGGTGACCCCCTGGCTAGCAAGCCTCGAAGGTGCGTGTTTCAGGCGGTGATGTACTGTCAGGGCAGCCGGATATGCCCCAAGCATCTGCGTTTGTCGGAACGCGGGTCGCGGCACACCCGAGGCGATGGGCCCGCGCGGGTAGAATATCCCCAGGATGCCCGAGCCCGGCGCATTCCGTGCGCGAGACCAGCACGTAGAATCCTTCGGCCTGTATCCGAACCACGATCCGGCCGCCTGACGAAAGGCGCCCGCGCTGGAATCCAACCTGAGCCAGAGAGCCGCCCGTGGAAGTCAGCGTCACACACCTCCAAGACCCCACCGCGCCGTTGGGCGTGGTCGGGCTCGGCTATGTCGGGCTGCCGTTGGCAGTCGAGTTCGGAAAGCACCGGCCGGTCGTCGGATTCGATGTCAGCCTCGAGCGCATCGCCGAGCTGAAAGCGGGTCGCGACAGCACCTTGGAGGTGCCCCCCGAGGACCTACGGGCCGCCCGCCATCTGAGCTATACCGCCGAGCCCGGTCATCTCAGGGACTGTCGCATCTTCATCGTTACGGTTCCGACGCCCGTGGACCAATGCAAGCGGCCGGACCTCAGGCCCCTGCTCGGGGCCTCCGAGACGGTCGGGCGGGTGCTCAAGCCCGGTGACCTGGTCATCTTCGAGTCGACCGTTTATCCAGGGTGCACCGAGGAGGACTGCGTTCCGGTGCTCGAAAGGTGTTCGGGGCTTACCTATATCCGCGCCGATGCCCCTGCTGGAACCCTCGCAAAAGGGACCGGCGCGGGCGGCTTCTATTGCGGCTACAGCCCGGAGCGGATCAATCCGGGCGATCCGGTGCACCGCTTGACAACAATCAAGAAGGTGACCAGCGGCTCCACCCCCGAGATTGCGGCAGTCGTGGATGCCCTCTATGGAGAGATCATTACCGCCGGCACCCATCCGGCCAGCAGTATTCGCGTGGCCGAGGCCGCAAAGGTGATCGAGAACACCCAGCGAGATCTCAACATCGCCTTGATGAACGAGTTGGCGATTATTTTCGAACGCCTGAATATCGATACCCTGGAGGTACTGGAAGCGGCGGGCAGCAAGTGGAACTTCCTGCCGTTTCGTCCCGGCCTGGTGGGTGGCCATTGCATCGGGGTCGACCCGTATTATCTCACCCACAAGGCGGTGGAGCTTGGCTATCACCCGGAGGTCATCCTGGCCGGTCGGCGCATCAACGATCGGATGGGCTCCCATGTGGCGGAGTCGGTGGTCAAGCTGATGCTGCGCAAGGACATGCGCGTGTCCGGCAGCCGAGTCCTGGTGCTTGGTCTCGCCTTCAAGGAGAACTGTCCGGATATTCGCAATACCCGCGTGATCGACATCATTCGGTCCATGCGCGAATACGCCATCGAGGTCGACTGCTACGATCCCTGGATCGACCGCGCCGAGGCCAAGCACGAGTACGGTTTGGACTGTCTATCCGATCTCCCCGGGCGGGGCACGTACGATGCCGTGATCCTCGCCGTCGCCCATCGGGACTTCGTTGAGCTGGGGGAGGCCGGTCTGCGGCAGCTCGGCAAATCGCCTTGCGTGTTCTACGACGTCAAGTCCGCCCTGCCCCGCGGCGCGGCGGACGCCCGGCTCTAGTCAGCCATTCTTGCGTCCGGCAGGCATGCAGGCATTTATCGCGGACGGATCGGCGGCCCTGTGCCCAGACGCCGCAGGGCCAGCATGGCGGAGCCAAAGGCCGCTTCCTGGTGGGCTGCAGCGAGGACGGGGACTCCAAGGATCCGGCGGCGGATCGCCTCCCACGCGGCGTTCGCGGACCCACCCCCGGTGGTGAAGACGCGGGTCGGGCGCGGCGCCCCGAGCTCCGAGAGCAGGGCATAACCCTCTGCCTCGATCCGCGCCATACCCTCCAAGAGTCCGTGAAGGAACAGCACGCGGTCCCGGGGTCTCGGGGAGATCCGGGGATTGAGGTCGGGGTCTGCCCGGGGAAACCGCTCACCCGGCCGCGGCAAAGGGTAGTAGTCGAGGCCGGAGGGGCGCCCGGGGTCGATGCGCGCGGACATCTCGACCAACTCTTCATCGCTGAAGTGCTGGCGCAGCACCGCGCCCCCACTGTTGGAGGCCCCTCCCACCAACCAGAGATCCCCGAGTCGGTGGCTGTAGACCCCATAGCGGCTCGCGGTGAGAGGCCGCTCGGACACAACCTTCAGCACGAGGGTGCTGCCCAGGCAGGTGACCCCGTCTCCCGGTTGGCAAACGCCGGCGGCGAGGGCCGCGGCGGTGCTGTCCGTGGTCCCGGCCAGGACCCGCACGCCCGGGTCCAGACCCAGCTCCGCGGCGAGCCCGGGATCCACGGGTCCCAACTCCGCACCAGGCGCAACGACCTCGGGCAGCCGGATTCCCTTGGGGATCAGGCTCAGGACCCAGCCCGGCCAGACCAGCCGCTCCGCGTCGTAACCGAGCTTCAGGGCATTGTTCCAGTCGCTCCAGCCACAACGGCCGGTGAGTCGCGCGGCGATCCAGTCTGCCTGATGCATGGCGAGGGTCCTGGGCGGCAGGACCCCGGAGGCGCTAAGTCCCATGGCCAGATGGAGCAGCTTGCTCAGGCCGGAGCTCGGACCTCTCGCGGCACTGTCCGGAGGCGCGACGGCATCCACCAGGGCGGCGGCCTCCACCGCCCGCCGATCGCTGTACAGCAGGGCGGGCGTCAGGGGGCTGCCCTGCGGATCCGTGAGCAGCAAGGTCCCCGAGGTCCCGTCGACGCACAGGGCCCGCACCCGGGCGCCTCGGGTCTCGACGACGACCTGCCGCAGAAGCGCGCGCACAGCGTCCCACCAGAGCCCCGGATCCTGCTCGACACGCCCATCGGCCGGGATCAGCGGGTCGGGGAGTGGCCGACGCGCCTCGGCCAGGATCGAGCCGACGGGGTCGAGCGCTATCGCACGGCAGCCAGAGGTCCCGAGATCGACGCCGATGACCGCCTCGGGCGGCGCGCCCACCGGAGGCTCCTAGGGCAACTGCACCGGCGTGGGCGGCTGCCATCCGGCGGCGCGATGCTCGGCGACGACGGTGGTATAGATCCCGCCACGCACGTTGAAGTCCGCGGTGAGCCGCATGAAGCGCGGGGCCGTGACCTCCACCAGGTCGCCCAGGATGCGGTTGGTGACCGCCTCGTGGAAGGCCCCCTCGTCCCTGTAGGACCAGACATAGAGCTTGAGCGATTTGAGCTCCACGCAGAGCCGGTCGGGAACGTACTCCAGGGTCAGCTCGGCGAAGTCGGGCTGTCCGGTCTTGGGACAGAGGCAGGTGAACTCCGGAACCCGGATGCGAATCGTGTAGTCGTTCTCGGGGGCCGGGTTGACGAAGGTTTCGAGGGATCGGCTCGGGGCACTTGGCATAGGTCGCTTCTCCTGATTGGCGCGGCCAAGGACGAGGCTAGCTTGCCGGGCGCCCCTGGGCGAAATACCGAGCGAGGAAGGTGTCGAAATCGACGTCGTCGCCCGCCTCGATCTCCTCCTGGCGGCGTCTGGATTCCTCCGCGGCCCCCCTGAACACGGCCTGACGCTCCGCGCTGAGCTCCCGCCCTCTGAAGTCCTGCCTATAGTGGGCAGAGAGCCGATAGGAGAGGTCGAAGAAGCCTTCGCCCCGCTCCCGCATCTCCCGCAGCAGACGCGCGGAGGGGGTCAGCTCTGGATCCCGGACCTTGGCGCGCTGGAGGGCCAGGGACTCGCCGTGGGGACCACCGGCACCGCCATCGAGCAGCTCGGCGACGGGCTCCATGGTCTCCAGGACCTCTGCCGCCCATTGCTGAAGCGGGAGTCCATCGCCGTTGCGGGTGAGCATCAGGCGGGGCTCCCGTCCCCGGTGGGCCGCGAGGAGCTGATTGGCGTCGATGGCCCGCCGCTCGCTGGCCGCAATCCGCGGGCTGTCCGACAGCAGGCAATGGAGCATCAGGGTCTCCAGAAACCGTATCTGCTCCATCCCCAGCCCCAGGGGCTCGAAGGCGTTCACGTCCAGGGAGCGCAGCTCCACGTAACGGACACCGCGCCGCCGCAGGGCCAGGGTTGGCTTCTCCAGCCACTCGGTGAGCTGTTTCGGGCGCACCGTGCTGTAGTACTCGTTCTCGATCTGGAGCACGTTGGCATTGAGCTGCTCGTAGCGCCCGCCGACCTTCACCCCGATGGCCTCGTATTGGGGGCACGGGGTCTCGATGGCCCAGGTCAGACTCCGTGTGTAGGCGTCGAGGCTGTCATAGTTCGCCTTGAGGCCGGTGCCCTCCTCCTGCTGGTTCTGATAGCCGATGTCGCCCATGCGCAGCGATGTGGCAAAGGGGTAGTGGAGGGTGTGGACGTCGAACGGCACCAGGTCCGTCTCCCGTCCCTGCACGAAGCTCCGGCACACCGCGGGCGACGCCCCGAAGAGATAGGGCACCAACCACCCCAGTCGCTGGAGGTTGCGGATCATGCCCATGTAGGACTCGGAGCGGAAGTGGGCCGGATCCCCGTGGTCTTGCTCCACCGCGCGATAGCGCTCCCAGAAGGCATCGCCGAAGGAGAAGTTGAAGTGCACTCCGGCGATCACCTGCATGGTGCGCCCGTAGCGATTGCCCAACCCACGGCGGTAGGCGGTCTTCATGGTCGCCGCGTTGGAGCGGCCGTAGGTGGCCAGGGGGATACCGCGGGCCCCTTCCAGGACACAGGGCATGCTGGTGGCCCACAGCAGCTCATCTCCCAGGTGACGATAGACCTCCGTGTGCAGGTCCGCGAGAAAGCTCAGGGCATCGCCCGCATCCTGTAGCGCGGGGGTGATGAGCTCGATCAGCGCCTCGGAGAAGTCGGTGGTGACATGGGGATGGGTCAGGGCGGAGCCCAGGGGGGCGGGGTGCGGGGTCGCCGCGATCCGGCCCTGCGGGGAGACCCGCAGCCCCTCCTTCTCGATCCCGATGCGATTTCCGGAAAGGATTCGGTGGATGTCAGGGGCGGCGAGGGCGCACAGCCGTCGCTCCAGCACCTTGGGATCCGGGCTCACAACAGCTTCCTACGGCGGCGGCTTCGCCAGGATACGGCGCCTGGGGCAGCCCCGTTCACGGGCGATGGCCGGCGACAGCCACCTAAAGACGTGGGATCGTCGGACCGAGAATCGTCAGTTGCGCATCGCTGCCCTGGGCCGATCGACACTCTCGGCCAGGATGCTGTCGGCAAGGATCCTGGCGGCCTCTTCCACCTGGATTCGGGCGATCGCATCCCGCTGGGCGTCCAGCGCCTCCTCATCGACCTGGTCCGCCTCCTCGTCCACGGGGGTGATGCCCCTCGCGCGCAGAAAGCGGTCCTGCTCGTCCTTGACCAGCCGCTCCCGATGCTTGCTCTCCGCGCGTCGATCCGCCTCCCGCAGGGACACCCGGGTCTGATCCTGAACTTCCTTCATCGCCTTAGAACGCTGCTCCAGCATCTTGAAGCCCGGATCCTGGGACACCCGCGCCGCAGACTGACGGCTGAGCCAACCCGCATCGGTCGATCCGAACCGGCGATAGTTGGCCGCATCGATTCGCGCCCAGGGTAATGGGTTGGTCAGGGAGCGCTCCCCGTAGTCGCCGATGTCGTCGCCGGATGGGAATCGGATGTCCGGCTCGACGCCCTTCAGCTGGGTGCTCCCGCCGCTGATCCGAAAGAACTCGGCCATGGTGAGCCGCAGCCGCCCCAGGTCGTTGGAGTCACCGGGGACGTAGCGATTGAGGTCCACCAGCGTCTGGACCGTGCCCTTGCCGAAGGTGGGCTCGCCGATCACCAGACCGCGCCCGTAGTCCTGAATGGCGCCAGCGAAGATCTCGGAGGCGGAGGCGCTATCGCGATCGACCAGCACCGCCAAGGGACCCGAGTATGCGACCCCGGGCTCAGGATCACGCTCCACATCGACCTTGCCGAAGGCGTCCTTGACCTGGACGACCGGGCCGGTATCGATGAACAGCCCGGTCAGGGCGGTGGCCTCCGCGAGCGAGCCGCCACCATTGCCCCGCAAATCGATGACGATGCCGTCCACGCCCTGGGCCACCAGCTCCGTGACCAGCCGCCGCACATCCCGGGTCGTGCTGCGGAAGTCGGCCTTGCCCCTGGTCTCGGCCTCGAAGTCCCGATAGAAGGCCGGCAGCTCGATGACCCCGACGCGTATGCCGGGGGCATTGGGCATCTTGTCGATGACGGATGCCTTGGCGGCCTGATCCTCCAGCTTGATCTCGTTCCTTACCAGCGCGACCTCTCTCGCCTTGCCGTTCGAGCCCGCGGACTGAGGCAAGAGCTGCAGACGCACCACCGAGCCCTTGGGCCCGCGGATCTTGTCCACGACGTCTTGCAGGCGCCACCCCACCACGTCCTCGATTGCAGCGTCGAGCCCCTGGGCCACGCCGAGGATGCGGTCTCCAGAGAAGACCTGGCCCGATTCCCGCGCGGGGCCGCCGGGGATCGTCCGCTGGATCACGGTGAACTCGTTGTCCGAGCGAAGCACGGCGCCGATGCCCTCCAACGAGAGCTTCATGCTGATATCGAAGTTCTCGGCGCTTGCGGGGGACATGTAGCTCGTATGGGGCTCCAGGGTCTCCGTAAAGGCGTTCATGAAGGTCTGGAAGACGTCCTCTCCGGTGAACTGCTGGATGCGCCGCGCGAGTCCGTCGTAACGCTGGCGCAGCCGCTCCCGGATCTCCTCGTCGCTCTTGCCGGCGATACGCAGACTGAGGAAGTCGTTCTTGACGCGCTGGCGCCAGATCTCGTTGAGCTCCGCATCGTTGGTGGCCCAGGGGGACTTGGAGCGGTCGAACTCGTAGGTCTCATCCACCGTGAAGTCGAAGTCCTGCTCCAGGAGCTTCAGGGCGTAGGCGACACGCTCGTCCACGCGCATTCGATAGACGCGGAAGATATCGAAGGCGGTGTCGAGCTCGCCCCGACGCAGGTGGTCGTCGAGTCGCCGGGCCCCGCTGTTGAAGCGATCCACGTCCCGTGCAACGAAAAACGAGCGCCCGGGATCCAATGCCTTCAAATAGTTGTCCAGCACCGACTTCGCGAAGCTGTCGTCCAGGCTGACCTTGCGGTAGTGGTAGCGCTCCAGGACCTTGTTGATGACCAACGCGGTCTTCGCCTGGGACTGCGTCGGGAAGAGCTCTGACAGCGGCACCGGGTGCGGCGCGGCGCTCGCCCCGAGAGCAAGTAGCACCAAGGTGGCGGCGGAGACGATGCGAAGGAGGGACTTCATATTCAGCAAGCTACAACGATGCATGGGGACACAGACAGGGCGCGGGGGCCCCAGGTTCCGATCTGAGGGCCATCCGAGGCCGACCATCCAGGGTCGCGTCGACCGCCAGGTGCCCGGACCACTGCCCAGGGACACGCACGCGGTGAAGCACGGGCGTATTCGATATCGCAGAGAGTAGAGATTCTACCCGAGCGTTTCAATGACTTAGGCGACCAATTACCCATTGCGCTCGGCCTGGAAGGCGCCGATTTATCGCGATCACGGTCCGAGCCGAGGATGGCCCGCCTCGGCGCCAGGATAAACAGGGCCCCACGGGAGTGACATTGCGGGACACCGAGATCGCCACGTCATCTCGACTCAACGCCGCGTCAACCACGGCCACCCCGCTGGTAGACCTTGCGCCGGTAGAGATCGGTGCGCCGGCTCACCACCCGATCGATGAAGAGGAGGCCATCCAGGTGGTCCAGCTCGTGCTGGACCGCCCTCGCCTCGAAGCCCTCCATCTCGTAGACGCGCGGCGCACCCACGAGATCCTGGGCCCGCAGGCGAATGCGGGTGGCGCGGATGACGTTTCCAGTGTAATCGGGAACCGAGAGGCAGCCCTCGCGGCCGATCTCGAATCCCTCCCAGTGAGTGATCTCCGGGTTGATCAGGACCAGGTGGCCATGGCTGGACGTCTTGGGCCGTCCAGAGACATCGACAATCAGGATGCGTTGATGCCTGCCCACCTGGGGCGCCGCGATCCCGACCGCGGCTGGACCCGCCCGGCGAGTCTCCTCCAGGTCGGCGACGAAATCATTCAGCTCCCGGTCGAAGGAGTCCACCGGCTCGGACACCTGCTTCAGGCGCTCGTCCGGCAGCTTGAGGATCTCCAGGACCGCCATGCCGCTAACCAATGAGGACGTCGACCGGTGCCACGTCGACCGAGATCCCCTTGGACGCAAGGCCGGACAGGGCCACCTCCAGAGACTCCAGGGTCCGGTCGCAATAGCCCTGAATGTTCATGATGTAGACGGGCTTGGCCGCATCCCCCGCCACATCCGACTCCAGCTCCAGGATGTTGAAGCCTTGCTCGGCAAGGATCTCCGTCACATCCGCAACGATCCCCGCGCGGTCCGCGCCCGCCACCCGAACCTGGATGTTGGGCACCAGGTGCTCGTGGAGACCCCCTCGCACCGGATCCAGGTGCAGGCGCAACCCGAGCTCCTCGGCGACCGGCTCCAGGGCGGCTCGGACCTCCTCGCGGCTGCGCTCCCCTCCCACCATCAGCATGATGGTGAAGTTGCCGCCGAGGCGGATCATGGAAGCCTCCCCGAGGTTGCAGCCGGCGCTGTAGAGTGCCCGGGTCACCCGAGCGACGATTCCCGGACGGTCGGCGCCCACCAGGGTCAACATGGTCCAGTTGGACATTCGGTCGTCTCCTCGAGTCAGCGCGTTGCGGGGTCGAGCCAGATAAGGCTCGCCATGCGCCCGGTCGACCCATCCCGACGGTACGAGAAGAAGCGGTCGGGCTCCGAGTACGTACAGTAGCCGCCCCCGAAGACCGCCCGGACACCGACCGCCTCCAAGCGCCGACGGGCCAGGGTGTAGAGGTCCGCGAGCCAGCGGTCCCCGGTGGCGGGGCGAAAGGCCACGGCCGCCC
>JBAPYD010000427.1:0-2497 GCA_049284555.1 Chromatiaceae bacterium
CTCCACAGTCGTGTGCTTGGCGGCTCACGGCACGGAGTTTCCTCGATGGACTCCCTGAAATGTCAAACTTCTACTGTCACCCCGGCAGAGCCGGGGGATTTCCCGGGTTGGTTAAGAACTTAATGGGTTAGAGGTCGGCATGCGGGTTTGCAACGCTCTCAAGCCGCATTGGTTTGCAATACCTCCAAGAGGCCAGTCCGGGGCAACCGGAATCAGCGTGAGCGCACCCGCATAGCACCCCAGTGCGGCGTCCGCTTTCCGGAACATTTGCTGGAACGCCGCCGGCTCGGCCAGGGGCCGGTAAGCGACACGTGCAGACTCCGGGCGATCGACGGGGACTGAAGTCTGCGGGTCCTAACCGGCTCATCTGGTACGTAGCCGCCAGCGTCCGCTACGCGCGTAGAGCTGCCACTGGACAGGCGGGGGTTGAGCGGCAGCTCCAGGGACAATGGGGCCGCCCGAACCGTCACGTTGTGTACTTGCGCCAAATCGATGCACATCCTTGGCAGTCCCAGACGGCCACTCACGCCTTCTGTTCGGCGACTGGCCTCGGTGCCTAGGAGCTACGCGTCGCGCAGTGCTGCTGGCTGACTAGACCCTGACCCTGAATAGCAGGGGGCCAATGCTCAGTCGCGCACTCCGGGAAGGGTGCGGCCCCGCCTTCAGACCACAGACGCCTGAGACGTGTCCCCGGGGTCTGACGCTCCAGTTCTTGAGGTAGACACTCCGCCCGGACCGGACCATTGAGGTGGAGACTGGGCGCACGGCGCTTGTCCAAGCGGTCGCATAAACTGCAGGCCTCTTGGATCGCGCCTGGACTAGCAAAGCGATGATGAGGTTTCTGCTGATCGCCGCCGCAATCACCGCCGGCTGGTACGCGATCCGCTGGTCCGACACGGACCGAAGCGAGCCGATGCTCACCGTGGCGCAGGTGCCGCGGTCGGCGGAACCCGACGCTGGCTCCTTTGCGTGCGATGGCAGAACCTACTGTTCCGAAATGCGGTCCTGCGAAGAAGCGTTGTACTTCATCCGTCATTGTCCAGGTACCAAGATGGACGGGGACGGCGATGGCATCCCGTGTGAGCGCCAGTGGTGCAACTAATCCTCCCGCGGCGCTGCCGAGAGAGGGTGAGTCGGTGACCGAGCATCGCCGGGACGGGGTGCCGGGGCCATCACCCGCGACGATCCTCACTGAGGGGACCCGGGGTCGTGCCGAATCAACGACGGCCGCAGGTTCCGGAGACCCGACCGTTAGTCACCGGCCTTCTCGTCCTCTTCCGTGAGCCCCTCGTCCCCGTCCACGGTGACGACCGATCCCGCCTCCGCATCACTCGCGGCGATCTCGTCACCCTTACCCCTTCGCACCGCGAACTCCCGGGCGCGGGCCTCGATCTCGACCACGCGGCGGCCCACCGCGAGCAACTCGTTGCGCCAGGTGTAGACCGCATCGGCCCGCTGGCGGTTGCTGAAGACGCCGCTGAGCCACAGGGTGTCGATGCCGACCATCAGCCGATCGAGAGCCTGGATCAGGTTCGCATACTGGGAGAGCTGCGGGGAGGAGATGCGGAAGGTGACGCGACTCGGATTGGTGTAGCGCGGCACCGTCTCGATGCCGTTTGAGGCCTTCACGGCGTCCAGCCGGGCCATCTCCTCCTGCAGGCGCTTGGCGAAATCCCCAAGCAACGCATCCACCACCCCCTCCACCTCGTCGATCTTGTCCGCATCGCCAATCGCCTGGAGCACCACGTCGATGCCATAGAGGGCGCGGGCGACCCGAACCAGACTGCGGCCGACGACGCGGTGGGCGTGCGCCGACTGCAAGGTGACGGGGACGTGCAATTCCGGGCGGCTGAATCCGCGGGTCGCTGGCATGGCGGGCTGCTCTGGCCGGTGGCAGGAGACGCCAACCTAGCCCGGCGATGGGCGCCTGGCACCCAGGAAAAACCCCGAATGCGCCGGTTTACCCCGCAGGGAGCCGGTGGTCGTGTTGTACCGGCCTCGCAGACGCGCTAAATGTTCCTGCAAGCGGTAGCTGGCCGCCCGGTGTCCCAGAGGATTCCGGAAGAGCAAGCCGAAGCGACCTCCACCCGACACCCCCGGTTGCTAGTCCCACCCTGCGCTTTGGGCGATGCCCGGCGGGTCACATCCGATGCGGACGCGGGTCCACCTCCACGGGGGCCGCGGCGTCGATCACCTCTCCTCCGACTGAGTCTGCCGTCCAAGCGCGAGCCAGTTGCCTGTCCCGTGCGTCCCGAGCACCTCGGTGCCCCCTTTGGTGCGCAGCGGACAGGGAAACCCCCAACCCTAAATTGCTCGTCCTCCCTGCGTGAGGGCGCAATACGGTAGCTGTCCGTGGCCACGTGGCCGACACAGCGGAACCCACCGAGTGTTCAAACCCCTCGGGGCACCTACTGCCCCCTAGGGCAGGGTGTCCCAGCAACTTCGAGAGGAAGGCACCATGTCCGAGCACCTCGCGGTCATCGCCGCCGTCATCTAC
>JBAPYD010000428.1:0-2266 GCA_049284555.1 Chromatiaceae bacterium
TGGCGTTGCTGTAGGTGGCCTGCTCGACGTTCACCGTATTGCCGACCGGCTCCGTGCAGCGCCCGTCCGGGCCGATGGTGCGACCGTCGGAGACGGCGATGTCGTAGATGCGCTCCTGGGGCTTGCCGTCGGCGTCGAGCCAGCCCTTGATGATCTGGACGCGGTCGAGATTGGCGCCGTCCGGGTCTTGCGGCGCCTGAGCAAAGCGCAGGTGCCCGGCCGTGCGGTGCAGCGGTGAGATCGGCACCCATCGGCGAGTCCATTGGCGGCGTCGCAGGCGGTGGGCCAGTCGAAGCCTCGCGCCCTGAACGGCTGATGGTGCGGGCGCGGGCATCAACGCTGCTTCAGCACGGTATCGAGATGGGTGAAGCCGACCGCCTCGGGATCGGCCAGGGCCGCCAGGTTGGGGTTGGCGCATCAGTCGGCCTTCGGGTCCGGTATCGGCTTGCCGTTCGGGACCATTACCCGCGTGACACCACCGAGCTTTCTTGCGCGGCGGGCGAATCTGCGGTCATCGAAGGTATACAGCGCCGAGCAATGGGCGCTGCCGGCCAGATGCAAGGCGTCGGCGAAGTCCATGCCTTGCGCGGCGAGGGGCAATGCGGCGGCGACTCGCTCAGCCTCCTCCGTGTTGATGTTCGCAAGCCCCAGCAGGTGCTCGAAGACGCGGATGACCCCGGTCGCATCGAAGCCGTAGAAGGCGCGCAGCACCCACTCGAACTCCAGGATCACGGTCAGGGGCACGAACAGACTAGGGCTCTCGGTGATGACCCGGCGGGCGACCGGGCGCTGCTTGGCCGCCTCCGGGTCGCCCGGGTCATCGACATAGAAGCGAGCAAGGACGTTGGTATCAAGGGCGATCATCGTCCCGGCTCCGCATGGCCTCGGCGACATCGAAATCCGCCAGCCGGCGCTCCCCGGGGAGGTTGCAGCGCAAGAGGCCGTACCCGTCTTCGGCGCGCGACGGTGGAATGGACTTGCACAGCCGGACGCGGATGCTGTCGCCCTCCAACTCGAAGTCCAACCTGCTGCCGGGGGCTATGCCCAGCCGGCGGCGGATGGCGGCAGGGATGACCACCTGCCCTTTGTCAGAAACGGTGACGCTCGACATTGCGCTGCGCACTCTCTCTTACTTGGTAAGAAAGAGTATACCCGGATCACCTGTCGCGACAACCAGGATGGTTGTCCATCGCCGGGCATACCTTCAGGTGCTCGGCGTGTACCAGATCGGGGAGGTATAGGCTCGCTCCTGGATCGAGGCCGGCACATCCTCCGGACGCTTGACGCCGAAGAACCTGGCGTCATAGGTCGTCCAGCGCGGGGTCGGGATCTCCAGCACCCGAACGTAGTAGAAGGCGCGTTGACTTGGGTCGAACTCCGGGTCCTGCCACCAGGCGCCGAGCACGGCGTCGCCGATGGCGTTGCTGTAGGTGGCCTGCTCGACGTTCACCGTATTGCCGACCGGCTCCGTGCAGCGCCCGTCCGGGCCGATGGTGCGACCGTCGGAGACGGCGATGTCGTAGATGCGCTCCTGGGGCCTGCCGTCGGCGTCGAGCCAGCCCTTGATGATCTGGACGCGGTCCAGATTGGCCCCGTCCGGGTCACGCAGGGCCTGCACCAGGAACGCGGGGGCCTTGCCCTCTGGTGCGCTGGTGAGGTCGCCGCCCATGGGGACACCCTTGCCGTAGGCGTGGGCGGCGAAGTCGGAGCGCTGCAAGTCATCGGGGCCGAAATCGAAGCCGCCGAACACCCGCACCCGGATGCGGGTGCCGGTGGTGGCGTAGACCTCTTTGCGCGCCATGGCGTCCCACAGGGCCTCGCGGGTGTTCTCCCGTGCCCAGACGGCGGCCAGCCCCGAGGCGCTGGTCTCGCGGGCGTACTGCGCCACGCTGGCATCGCCGCCGATGCCGCCGACGGTCTCGTCGAAGCGGATCGGGTCCGCGGTGGGCTCCACGGCGGCGACCTTGCCGAAGAAGTTGTCCTCGGTGGTGGTGGACAGGGAGGTGTGGGTGTCGGTGGAGCCGATCAGGCCGAACTTGAAGGGGTTGGCGCCCAACTCGGCCGCATAGGCGAGCCCGCGCTTCAGGGCCTCGCGGGCGTATTCCCTCGGGAGCATCTCCGGCGTCTTCGGCGCCGGCCCAAGCTGGCCCTTGTCCCAGGTCTCGAAGTCGGCGAACTCGTCCTCGGCGGAGAGGAAGGGATGGGCCTCCCCGTCGCCCTTCATCTGGGTGACCTCGTAGAGCGGCTCCCAGCGGGCGCGGCGCTC
>JBAPYD010000429.1:0-4573 GCA_049284555.1 Chromatiaceae bacterium
GTCGCGGGGCCGACGGCCGTCAACTCGCCACTCGCCGTGTCCGCGGAGACGCCTGGTCGCGGCGCGGCGGATGGGGCCGCAGCGGAGAGCCCGGCCGACTCAATGGTGGCGAGCACGGTCCTCGCGGTCACCACGGTCCCCACCGGACTCTGGATCGGGCCCAGTACCCCATCCATCGTGGCGGGGACCTCCAGCACCACCTTGTCCGTCTCCAGGTCGACCAGATTCTCGCCGGTCTTGACGGAATCCCCGGGCGCCTTGTGCCAGGCCAGCACGGTGGCATCGGCGACGGACTCGGGGAGTGCCGGGACTCGGACTTCGCTGCTCATTGTTGCGGGATCCTTCTATTCATGCTGGGGTTGAAGCGGCCCGAGAGGGCCTCGTCGACCAGGCGCTCGTGCTGCTCCACATGGGCCGCCCGGTGACCCACGGCAGGGGCGGCGGAGGACGGCCGGCCGACGTAGTAGGGACGCCTGCCCTCCTGGATCAGGTTGTGGAAGCGGTGCTTGATCTGGTCCCAGGCCCCCTGGTTCTGGGCCTCCTCCTGGCACCAGATGACCTCCTCCGTGTCGGGATAACGGGCGAGAGCGGCGGCGAACTGGTCCTTCGGGAAGGGGTAGAGCTGCTCGATGCGCTCGATGGCCGCGTTGGTCAGCCCACGGGCCCGTCGGGCCTCGAGCAGGTCGTAGTAGACCTTGCCGCTGCAGAAGATCACCCGCTCCACACCCGCCGGATCGATGGGGTCTGTCTCCGGGATCAGCGGCTGGAACTGGCCACTGGTGAGCTCCTCCAGCGAGGACACGGCGAGGCGATGACGCAGCAGGCTCTTGGGGGTCATCACCACGAGTGGCTTGCGGTAGTTGCGCACCATCTGGCGGCGCAGGAGGTGGAACATCTGGGCCGGCGTGGACGGGACGCAGACCTGGATGTTGTGCTCCGCACACAGTTGAAGGTAGCGCTCCAGACGGGCCGAGGAGTGCTCGGCCCCCTGCCCCTCCAGACCGTGGGGCAACAGCATCACCAGACCACAGCACAGACCCCACTTGGTTCCCGCGGAGGTGATGAACTGGTCGATCACCACCTGGGCGCCGTTGGCGAAGTCCCCGAACTGCGCCTCCCACAGGGTCAGGGCATTGGGCTCGGCCGTCGCGAAGCCGTACTCGTACCCGAGCACCGCCTCCTCCGAGAGGATGGAGTCGATGGCAATGAAGGCGCCCTGGTGCTCGCCCACGTGCTGCAGGGGCGTATAGGCCTCCCCGGTCAGCTGGTCGTGCACCTTGGCGTGACGATGGAAGAAGGTGCCGCGCCCGCAGTCCTGGCCGGCCAGGCGCACGGGGATGCCCGCGTCCACCAGGCTCGCATAGGCCAGGTTCTCGGCGAAGCCCCAGTTGGCGAGCTGATCGCCCTGCGCCATCTTGCGCCGCTCCTCCCAGACCTTCTCAACCCGGGGATTGAGCTGGAACCCGTCGGGGAGCCGAAGCATGGACTCCGCCAGGGATCGCAGCTGTTCCAGGGGCACCCCGGTATCCACGTCCTGGTCCCAATGGGAGGTCGTGCAGCTGCTCCAGTCCACCTTGTAGGCGTTGTCCAGGCCGCAGAGCACCGGGCGGGCCACCACGACCCCCTGCTCGATGGAGCGCCGGTAATCCTCCACCATGCCGTCGGCCTCCGCCCTGGTGACGACGCCAGCGGACTCCAGACGCGCGGCGTAGACCGCACGGGCGGTGGGTCGCTCCGCGATCTTCTTGTACATCATGGGCTGGGTCACGGAGGGCTCGTCCGCCTCGTTGTGGCCCAGGCGGCGATAGCAGACCAGGTCGATGACCACGTCCTTGTGGAACTGGTTGCGGAAGACCAGCGCCATGCGGGTGACGAAGACGGCCGCCTCCGGGTCGTCGCCGTTCACATGGAAGACCGGGGCCTGGACCATCTTGGCCACGTCGGTGCAATAGAGGGACGAGCGGGCATCCAGGGGGTGGCTGGTGGTGAAGCCGATCTGGTTGTTGATGACGATGTGCACGGTCCCGCCGGTGGCGTAGCTGCGGACCTGGGAGAGCTGCAGGGTCTCCATCACCACGCCCTGGCCTGCGAAGGCCGCGTCCCCATGGATCAGCACCGGCAGCACCAGGTCCCCCGTGTGGTCCCGGCGGCGGCGCTGGCGGGCCCGCACCGAGCCCTCGATCACCGGATCGATGATCTCCAGGTGTGACGGGTTGAACCCCAGGGCCAGGTGGACCACGCCGCCGGGGGTGTCCACGTCCGTGGCGAAGCCCAGGTGATACTTGACGTCTCCCGCCTGCTTGCGCCAGTCCATGGGCACCCGGCCCTCGAACTCGTCGAAGATGTCCTGGGGCGGCTTGCCGAAGATGTTGGTGAGCACGTTGAGCCGCCCGCGGTGGGCCATGCCGATCACCAGCTCCTTCTGACCCTTGCGTCCGGCACGCTGGATCAGCTCGTCCAGCAGGGGGATCAGGGTCTCGCCGCCTTCCAGGGAGAAGCGCTTCTGTCCCACGTAGCGCTGGTGGAGGTACTTCTCGATACCCTCGGCGGCGGTCAGGAGCGAGAGCATCCAGCGGCGGTCCGCGTTCTCCAGCTCCGGGATGGCGCGATAGCCCTCGAGCCGCTTCTGGATCCAGCGCTTCTCCTGGGTATTGGTGATGTGCATGTACTCGGAGCCCACCGAGCGGCAGTAGATCTGCTCCATCAGGGCGATGATCTCGCGCAGGGACATGCGGTCGGGGGCATAGAGCGAGCCCGTATGAAAGACCTGATCCATGTCCTCGGGACCCAGGTTGTGATAATCCGGGTCCAGATCCGGAATCTTGGGCTTGTCCCGCAGCGCGATGGGGTCGGTGTCCGCGACCTGGTGGCCCCGGTAGCGGAAGGCGTTGATCAGTCGCAGGACCGCCGCCTGCTTCTCCGCGGCGGCGGGCTCCAGGCGCTCGGTCGAGCGGGCACGGGCCCTGCTGCGACTTTCCTGGGCCAGGCGCAGGAAGTTCTCGCGCACCGGCCCATGGGCGATCTCGCCGGCGACGGCTTGATCCGCGGGCTGGTTGGCTGCCTCCTGGCGCATGGCATCGAAGCGCTCCCGCCAGGCCAGATCGACACTCTCCGGATCGTTGAGGTAGCGCTCGTAGAGATCTTCGATGAAGGCCGCGTTGCCCCCGTACAGGGCCCCGGAGCTACGGAAGCGTTCGAGGATGGCGCTCATGTTGCTTGATCGGTTAACCTCGTGATTCGCTTAGAGTTACGTAGCAGGAGTTTATAGCACACGCGATTTCAATCGGCTCGGTTGTCTGCGGTCCGCATAAACGGGACAATCGCGCTCCAGGGAGACTGATCAAGCGCCTTCCCGACATTGATACAGCGCGTGCCCAGAGAGGCGCGAGTCTGGGGTCCCACGGGAAGCGTGGTCAATCAACGATTCACGGGCAAGCCCCGCGCCGAAACCGAGACCGGTTGTTTAAGACGGATGACCAATCCCGACACCGCCCCCGAAAGCACCGAGCGTACACGCCATCGGGTTCGGCTTGCCCGCCTGGAGGCGGACATGGCGTACTTCCAGGCCCGACTCGAGATTATCGGCGAGCCGGAAAGCACAAACCAGTTGGCCCAGCGCAAGGCATTCAAGCTGCTGCACCGATCCATCGCCGAGCGGGTGCTCGGGGCCAAGCAACAGTATTCGCGGACGGCCTGATCCTGGCGCGGGGCTCACTCGGATCGACACGACCCTGAGCTTGAGCGTTCCCGATGCCGTTGGGGCGTGCCACTCCACCTCTGAGAGACCCCATCATGTCGGATCCACTGCGCATCGCCACCCGCAAATCACCCCTGGCCATGTGGCAGGCGGAGCACGTGGCCGCCGCCCTCGAGGCGGCGCACCCGGGGCTGCGGGTCGACATCCTGGGCATGACCACCAAGGGAGACCGTATCCTCGACGCACCCTTGGCGAAGGTGGGCGGCAAGGGTCTCTTCGTCAAGGAGCTGGAGCAGGGCATGCTGGCGGGTGAGGCGGACATCGCCGTGCACTCCATGAAGGACGTGCCGGTGGAACTCCCCGAGGGACTGCACCTGCCGGTGATCCTGGAGCGGGAGGACCCCCTGGACGCCTTCGTCTCCAACCGCTACGCGAATCTCCAGGAGCTCCCCGCGGGGGCCCGGGTGGGCACCTCCAGCCTGCGCCGCCAGTGCCAGCTCGCCGCCCGCTGGCCGGACCTGCGGATCGAGCCCCTGCGGGGCAATGTGAACTCACGCCTGGCCAAGCTCGACGCGGGGGACTACGACGCCGTCCTGCTGGCCGCCGCCGGGCTCATCCGCCTGGGATTCGGTGAGCGGATCCGCGCCCATCTGGATCCCGCGGACAGCCTCCCGGCCATCGGCCAGGGGGCCATCGGCATCGAGTGCCGCGTCGACGACCCCCGCACCGAGGCCCTGATCGGACCCCTGCATCACACCCCGACGGCCCTGCGGGTGCGGGCGGAGCGGGCCCTGAACGGCAGGCTCCACGGCGGGTGCCAGGTCCCCATCGCCGGCCACGCGACCCTGGAGGCGGAGCGGCTGCACCTGCGCGGAC
>JBAPYD010000430.1:0-11928 GCA_049284555.1 Chromatiaceae bacterium
GTGCTACCCCCGCCCCCCAGTCTCAGCGGCGAGGCGGGCCGCCCGGAGCAGCGGGTGCCCATGACCCGGCTGCGGGCCCGGGTGGCTGAGCGCCTGGTGGAGGCCCAGCAGAACGCGGCCATGCTCACCACCTTCAACGAGGTGAACCTGAGCGCCGTGATGGAGCTGCGCAGCCGCTACAAGGCGCAGTTCGAGAAGACCCACGGGGTGCGGCTCGGCTTCATGTCCTTCTTCGTCAAGGCCGCCGTCGAGGGGCTCCAGCGCTTCCCGGTGATCAATGCCTCGGTGGACGGGAGCGACATCATCTACCACGGCTACTACGACATCGGCATCGCGGTGAGCTCCCCCCGGGGCCTGGTGGTACCGATCCTCCGCAACTGCGACCAGCTCAGCATGGCGGACATCGAGCAGGGGATCGTGGACTTCGCCCAGAAGTCCAAGGACGGCTCCCTGAGCTTCGAGGAACTCACCGGCGGCACCTTCTCCATCACCAACGGCGGCGTCTTTGGATCGCTGCTCTCCACCCCCATCCTCAATCCGCCCCAGAGCGCCATCCTGGGGATGCACAAGACGCAGGAGCGCCCGATCGTGGAGAACGGTCAGGTGGTCATCGCCCCCATGATGTATCTGGCCCTGACCTATGACCACCGCATCATCGACGGACGGGAGGCGGTTCAGTTCCTGGTCACCGTGAAGGAGACGCTGGAAGACCCGGCCCGCCTGTTGCTGCGGATCTGAGGCGAGACTGATCAAACGCCATCCTGGCATCTGCTCGTCTCAAGTCCCGGGATGCGCGCCCTCGCCGCTTCTCCTGTGCCCGAATGGGAGGCGCGATGAATCAGCGCTCCCTGAGCGGGCACCGCGTCGACAATAACGCTATCACCGAAGGAGAATGACCCCATGAAAGCATTGACCCTGTTGACCTTTTCCCTGGTCCTTGCCGCGATGGCCGTCCAGGCCGATGACCGGTATGGAAAGCAGAAGGTCGTCTACCACATCAACATGGACGACCCCGCCACCCAGGCCGCCGCCCTCGGCAATATCCAGAACCACATCAATGCGGTGGGCGCCGAGAACCTGGAGTTGAAGGTGGTGATGCACGGGGACGGGGTGTCCCTGGTGCTGGAGCCGGACGCCCTCGCGGGCACGAAGATGAAGGCGGCCAATGCCACCGACGAGATGCAGGCCAGGATCTCGGGGCTGAAGAATCAGGGTGTCAAGTTCGAGATCTGCGCCAACACCCTGAAGGGTCGCAATGTCCCCATGGACGCCCTCTACGACACGAGCGAGGCGGACATTGTCCCGAGTGGGGTGGCGGATCTCTCCCGGCTCCAGCAGCTCGGCTACACCTACATCAAGCCCTGAGGGTTTCGCGAGAGGGGCTCGGCCGGGCCATCCATGGCCCGGTCGGGAAACGCGGCGATTCAGCGTTGCATTAACGCGAGATCTCTCCCGTGATCTCGCTGCGCATCCTCACGATCACGCCGTCGCCCTTCTTGACGTTCAATTCGGTGAGCAGGGACTTGTCCTCCACCTGGAAGGTCTGGGTGCTGTTCGAGCCCTTGACGGTGACGGTCCCCGCGTCCGCGTCGACACCCACGATCTGACCGAACAGGGTCACGTCGTCGGTGATGGTGCCGCTGGGGGCCGAACCGGTCCCGCGCTGCACATCCGTCTCGGCGATGGCGCCCATGGCCCCCGCGTCACGGCCCTGCTCGAGCTCGATCAGGGCCGCGGTGGTCTTCGTGACGGTCAGCTTGTCGCCGATCTTGACCTCACCGAGACGCTTGACCTCCGGTGGGGCATGCAGGACCTCGAAGACACCATCGGCCTTGCGGATGGTCAGCATGCGCGTCTCGGTGTTGACGACCGTGACCTCGCCGGAGACCTCGGACTCCGCGATCATGGCCTTGATGGGCGTGATCGTGGTCGTGGCCTCGCTGAGGACTGGAGACAGGGTGAAGAGAGCGGCGGCCGCGGCCGCGAAGAAGCTCGACTTGGAACTCATCGTATGGGACTCCTCGTGGTTAGACAGGCAAGACATCCCCGCCTGGGGATCGGCGGTGCCACATCCTAGACGGTTCGCGGCGGCCTCGTCCAGCGCAGGGGGCCGCCGCGTTGGCAGATGCGAACCTCGGAGTTGCCCCTGGTTCTCCGGGCTCAGCGGCCGATTCTCTCCGACCCGCTCCCACGTCTGCTTCGTCCCTCCGGCATGGGACGATGCGGTGGGGTGGGTAGCGTCCACGACATGACCTTTCAGGCTCCACGGCCGATCGAAAGGGATCGAGCCGATCGTCCCTTGATTACGATCAAGGCCGCCCCAGCCGGATGACGTCAGGCTCCCCGGGCCGACGGCCGGCGCGGGATCCAACGGATGGGCGCTCGACCGTCACTCCCCCAACCGATCAACAGCGAGTCCGATCATGTACTGCAATCAATGCGAACAGACCTTCCGCCAATCCGCCTGCGTCAACTCACCCGGGACCTGCGGTAAAGACGAGGACGTGCAATCCCTCCAGGAGACGCTGCTGTACGGTCTCAAGGGCATGGCGGCCTATGCCCACCACGCCCGCCGGCTGGGTCGGAGCGACGAGGAGGTCTCGGCCTTCACGGAGGAGGCCCTGTTCGCGACCATGACCAATGTCAACTTCGATCTCGACACCCTGCTGGGCTACTGTCTGAGATGCGGGGAGATGAATCTGCGGGTGATGCAGATGCTCGATGAGGCCCATGTCGAGCACTTCGGCAAGCCCCAGCCGACGCGGGTCAAGGAAGGCACCCAGGCGGGCCCCGGCGTCCTGATCACCGGCCACGACCTCCTGGACCTCTGGCAGCTCCTGCAGCAGGTCGAGGGCACCGGGATCAAGGTCTACACCCATGGGGAGATGCTCCCGGCGCACATGTACGAGCGCTTCCGGGAACATCCGAACCTGGCCGGTCATTACGGCGGTGCCTGGCAGGACCAGAAGAAGGAGTTCGCGGCCTTTCCGGGGCCGGTGGTGGGCACCACCAACTGCGTGCTGATCCCGCCGGAGAGCTACAGCGGTCGGCTGTTCACGACCAACGCGGTCGCGGTGCCGGGGGGGCAGCGCCTGGAGGCCGGTGACTTTGCCCCGGTGATCGAGGCGGCCCTGGCCGGGGCGCCCTGCGTGGAGCAGGCCGTCGGCGAATCGGTCATCGGCTTCCACCGTACCGTGCTGCTGGAGCAGGCGCCGGTCATCGTCGATGCGGTCAAGGCGGGCAAGATCAGCCGGTTCTTCCTCATCGGCGGCTGCGACGGCTCCGAGAAGGGTCGCAACTACTTCTCCGACTACGCCCGGGCGACACCGAGCGATTCATTCGTCCTGACGCTGGGCTGCGGCAAGTTCCGCATCCGGGACCACGCCTACGGCGAGCATCTGGGTCTGCCCCGATTGATGGACATGGGCCAGTGCAACGACGCCTATGGCGCCATCGCCGTCGCGGTCGCGTTGGCCGAGGCCTTCGATTGCAGCGTCAACGACCTGCCCCTGACGCTCGTCATCAGCTGGTTCGAGCAGAAGGCGGTCGCGGTGCTGCTGACCCTGCTGCACCTGGGTGTCAAGGGCATCGTCCTTGGGCCCAACCCGCCGGCCTTCGTGACGCCCAACGTCTTCAAGATCCTGCAGGAGCGCTACGACCTGCGGCTCACAGGGGACGACGCCCAGGCCGATCTGCGGGTTGCCGTCGGGGCCTGAGGCCGGCTCATACCAAGGGGGACAGGTGTCCAGCACCGCGCTTGTGGGGGCACCGACCCTCCCTCGGTCTTCGCCGAGCCCTCGGCTTTGCCTGATTGCGCTGAGTTGGCCGACGCCGCGGGCCGATCGGCGGCTTGTTCCCCCAGTCCTGATCAGGGGGCGACCGGCGGCTCCTCCCCGTACGCGTTCGGTCCCGGCTGCGTCGGTCGGGTCAACCACCAGACGATGAGAATCGAGACCGCGAGCTGGACGATCCCGAAGACGGCAAGGGCTGCCATGCCGGGACCGGCCCCATCGGTGCCAAGTGTCTCCTCCGTGACCCCGGCCATATCCAGATGACCGAGACTCAAGGCACCGACCATGAGGGCGACCATCCCGGCGACGGTGACAAGGAGCGGGATCAGCAGATACCAGCCTGGTTTGCCGGTGTCGTGCATCCGGCGCCAGCCCGCTGCCAGCATCGGTAGGAAGGTGGCCAGGGAGAAGATCGGGCTGAGGAGCTGTGTGGGCGGCTCCTGCGGCGTCCCGACGCCGAAGATGGCCCCGTCGATGAACGACGCGATCACCGACCCCAGGATGATGAACAGGAAGAACCACCAGTATTCCGGGCGCCGCGCCCGGCCCGAGAAGGTGACGTACTTGCTGAAGCAGGTCTTGATTGCCGTGACGAAGCCCATGTTCCACTCCCCTCCTGACTCATGATCGAAACGGAAAGGTTGCTGCCAGCGCCCAACCCAAGCGAGCTTTTGGCCCCAAGCTGCGACGCGTCAGGGTAACACGCTGGCCCCGGGGGACGCTTCCTTGGTCCTGGGACGCCGGTCCTCGGGGGATGCGTGTCTCAAGATCCGGCCACGGGCAAGCCGGGGGGCCGGCGCACGCAAGTCGTCTTCGAGATCGCGCGCTCGAACCGACGCGGTGGCTGACCTGGGGACCTGGGCTGCGCTATAAAGCCCTCTGAAGCCATGAGTCACCAGGTAAACCGATGAGCGCAGTTCTAGAGCTGCCCAGGCACCGTTTCAGCCGGGCCCAATACGAGCGGATGGTGGAGGCCGGGGTCTTTGGCCCAGGCGATCGGCTCGAGCTGCTGGAGGGGGAGATTATCGACATGGCGCCGCAGAAGAGCCGGCACGCGACGGCGGTCACGCTGGTGGGGGATGCCCTGCGGGTCGTCTTCGGGGTGACGCTGCGGGTCCAACTCCCCTTTGCCCTGGACGACCGTTCGGAGCCCGAGCCCGACGTGGCCGTAGTGCCCGGTCTCCCCCGGGACTACCGCGATTCCCACCCTGATCGTGCCCTGCTCCTCTGCGAGGTGTCCGACACCACCCTGGCGTACGACCGGGGCCCCAAGCTCAGGGCCTATGCCCGAGCCGGCATACCCGAGTACTGGATTCTCGATCTGGTGGGCGGGACCTTGGAGGTCTGCCATGGCCCCGCCCAAGACGGCTATGCCGAGCGGCGATTGATGCCTGCAGATGCCCGGGTCGCGCCCCAGGACCGCCAGAACCAGACCCTCGTGGTGAAGGATCTGTTGCCCTGAGGCCCGGCCTGGTCGCTCGAAGGAGCTGTCCTTTCAGAACCAGGGACTACTCCGCGCGCTTGCGCTCCTCCCCCCACCGGGGCAGGAGCCGGTGAGGGACCCCCAGGTGGTCCAGGACCCGGGCGACCATGAAGTCGACGATCTCGTCGACCCGGGTGGGATTGAAATAGAAGCCCGGGTTGGCGGGCATGATCACGACCCCGGCGCGTGCCAGCTTGAGCATGTTCTCCAGATGGATGGGGGAGAAGGGGGTCTCCCGCACCACGAGGATGAGCTTGCGGCCTTCCTTCAGGGCCACGTCCGCGGCCCGGTCGATGAGACAGGTCGAGACCCCGGCCGCGATGTTGCCCAGGGTGCCGGTGGTGCAGGGGCAGACCACCATGGCATCGGGCGGATTGGAGCCGCTTGCCACCGGGGCCGTCCATTGCTGGCGTCCGAAGACCCGGACCTGGCCCGGCCGGGCTCCGAACTGGGCCGTGAAGAAGGACTCCGCCTCCGCGGGCCTGGCGGGGACCGTGAGGCCCGACTCCATGCGCAGCACCACCTGGGCCGCCTCGGAGATCAGCACATAGACACGGCTGCCCGCCTGGACCAGGCACTCGACGAGCCGCAGCCCGTATTGGACGCCGGAGGCGCCCGTCAACGCGACGGCGATCGTTCTGGGCCAGGCGGCTTGGTCTGTGCTCATGCGGCGCGGGGGATACGACAGAAAGAATTGTCCGCGAATGAACGCAAATGAACGCAAATGAAATTCAGGCTACCGGGAGAAGACTGGAGGCGATCAACAGAAGCCGGGACAGGACAGAAATTCATAATGACCGCATTTCTCTTATTCGCGTTCATTTGCGTTCATTCGCGGACCAATAATACGTCTTCAGCCGCGGCCGCGGGCCGCCAGGGCATCCAAGAGCTTCTGGTGGATGCCGCCGAAGCCGCCGTTGCTCATGACGAGGAGCTGATCCCCGGGTCTGCTCTCCGCGGCGACCCGGTCCACGATGGCCTCCACCGAGTCCAGCACCAGGGCCAGGGAATCCAGGGACGCGAAGACCGAGCGGGCGTCCCAGCCCAGGTCCGGTGGGGCGTGGACATAGACCCGATCGGCGTCACCGAGGGAGGCGGGGAGCTCCGCGTTGTGGACCCCGAGCCGCATGGTATTGGAGCGGGGCTCCAGAATGGCCAGGATGCGGGCATCGCCCACCTGACGGCGCAGCCCCTGCAGGGTGGTGGCGATGGCGGTGGGGTGATGGGCGAAGTCGTCGTACACCCGCACACCGGCAGCCTCGCCGCGCAGCTCCATGCGCCGCTTGACCCCCTTGAAGCGGCCAAGGGACTCGATCCCCATCGAGACCGGGACCCCGGCGTGGCGGGCGGCCGCCAGCACCGCGAGCCCATTGCTCACATTATGCAGGCCGGTGTGGCGCCAATGAACGTCGCCCTGGGGCTCCCCGGCGAACAGCACCCGGAAGGCCGAGCCGTCCGGCGCAAGGAGCTGCGCGGACCAGTCGCCCCCCTCACCGAAGCCCTCCCGGGGCGTCCAGCAGCCCAGATCCAGGACCTGCTCCAGGGCCTGGTCCGATGGGGGATGGACGATCAGACCCCCGCCCGGGACCGTGCGCACCAGGTGGTGGAACTGGCGCTGGATCTGTGGGAGGTCGTCGAAGATGTCCGCGTGGTCGAACTCCAGGTTGTTGAGAATCAGGGTGCGCGGGCCGTAGTGGACGAACTTGGAGCGCTTGTCGAAGAAGGCCGTGTCGTACTCGTCCGCCTCCACGACGAAGAAGGGCTCGGAGCCCAGGCGCGCGGACAGTCCGAAGTCCAGGGGCACCCCGCCGATCAGGAAACCGGGGTCGAGCCCCGCGTCCTCCAGGACCCAGGCGAGCATGCTGGCGGTGGTGGTCTTGCCATGGGTCCCGGCTACCGCGAGGACCCAGCGGTCCCGAAGCAGGTTGTCCTTGAGCCACTCGGGGCCGGAGCAGTAGCGCAGCCCCCGGTCCAGCATTGACTCGATGGCGGGGATGCCCCGGCGCATGGCGTTGCCCACGACCACCACGTCGGGGGCGGGCTCCAGATGGGATGCCTCATAGCCCTCCATGAGGGCGATGCCCGCCGCCTCCAGTTGGGTGCTCATGGGCGGGTAGACATTGGCGTCGGAGCCGGTGACCCGGTGACCCAGGGCCCGGGCCAGCAGGGCGATGCCCCCCATGAAGGTGCCGCAGATTCCGAGTATGTGTAGGTGCATGCGTGATCGGGATAAGTCGAACGTGGATCGTGGGCGCGGTTTGTTGTGCTGCGCCGGGTGATGGCGGCAACCTCAGCCCCCGAAGAGGCCCCCCAGCAGGAAGATCGCGAGGATCTGGAAGGCCACCGCAACCGCCGCCCCCTGGGCAAGACTGATGGCAAAGGTGTGGCGCAGGATGTGGCCAGCCACCACCACGCTCCAGGCCAGCAGGCCCAGCAGCAGGAGTGCCCCCAGGGCCGCCGCATCGGTCTCCTCGCTTCCCGTGGGGTTGAGTGCGAGGGGAACCAGGGCGGCCAGGCTGATCAGGACACTGGAGCCGAGCAAGGCACTGGCGGCCTGGAGGAACCGCCCCGGGTGTCCCGTGAAGTAGAGCCCGGCGTAGAGGACCCCGAGCAGGAGACCCGTCTCGAGAAGGTCCTGACCCAGGCTGGCCCCGAGGGGAAGCCCGGCCGCGAGACCGACCACCAGCCCAACCGCCAGATCCGCCGCCAGCACGGCCCAGAACAGCGCGGTGGATGCGGGCAGGTCCTGGGGCGCTCGGCGCAGGAGGCAAAGCTCGACGTAGAAGCGGATCAGTGCCTGCAAGGTGTGGCCCCAAGCCGATCAGGAGGAACAATGATAACCGGGTGTGATTCAGGCGCCACGCCCCGAGTCGCGGAGATCATGTTCGAGCGGCTGATCGGTCTCTGGGCGAGGGGCCCCTGGGTCAGGCACGGCGCGAGCCCACCGCAACGGCCGCCAGGACCAGGACCAGGGCCAGTCCGATCGCGAGCCGGTTTCCGACCAGCACGTAAGGCGTGGCCCCCGACCTTGGGGTGACCGCCGTCGTGACGGCCCCGCGTACGAAGGACGGCACATCCACCAGCACCCGGCCCAGATGATCGATGATGGCGGAGATCCCGGTGTTGGTCGCCCGCACCAGATAACGCCCCGTCTCCAGCGCCCGCATGCGGGCGATCTCCAGGTGCTGGTGGGGGGCCAGGGAGTCGCCGAACCAGGCATCGTTGCTCACGTTGATCAGGAACTGGGCCTCGGGCAGGGCCTGGATCAGCTCCGCCGGAAAGGCGTCCTCGTAGCAGATGGATGCACCGGCGATGCGGTTGCCGACCCGCAGCAGCGGCTGGGCCCGGTCCCCCCGGCTGAAGTCCGACATGGGGACCTCGAAGGCGTGGGCCAGGGGTCCGAGCCATGACTTGAAGGGCATGAACTCGCCGAAGGGGACCAGGTGCCGCTTGGCGTAGAGGTCCTCCCTGCTGCCGATGCTGACCAGCCCGTTGTAGTAGCGCCCGGTCTCCTCCTCCAGGACCGGGATGCCGAGGGCGATCTCGATCCCCTCTCGCCGCGCCCGCTCGGCCAGGGGCTCGATCAGCACCCCTCGGACCTCGTGGAGGAAGTCCGGGATTGCCGTCTCGGGCCAGAGGATGAGGTCCGAGTCGAGATGGGCCAGCGTCAGGTCCACATAGGTCTCCATGATGGCGAGCCGTGCGTCCGGGTCCCATTTGGTCGCCTGGGGGATGTTGGCCTGGACCACCGTGGCGGCGAAGGGCTCGCCGGCCGGCTCGGTCCATTCCAGGCGTTGAAGCCCGGCGCCGCTCAGCCAGAGGGCCACGAGCCCGGCGCCGGCCCAGACCCGGGCTGAGCCGCCCCAGCGGACCAGGCCCCACAGCAATCCCCCCGAGAGGGCCGTCAGCAGGCTGAGTCCGTAGACACCCGCGATGGGCGCGAAGCCGGCCAGGGGCCCCTGGATCTGGGTGTAACCCAGGTTGAGCCAGGGGAAGCCCGTGAAGAGCCAGCCCCGAAGCCACTCGAGCAAGACATAGAGGCCGGGGAGCAGCAGCAGGGGCGGGACCCAGGGGGGACCCGACGCCAGGCGCCGCGTGAGCCAGCCCATCAGCCCGTAATACAGGGCCATGGCGGCCACGAAGAGGACCATCAGCAGGTTGGCCAGCCAGGGGTCCATGTTGCCGAACTCGTTCAGGCTGATCCGGATCCAGAAGACCCCGAAGCCGAGGAGTCCGAGGCCGAAGGCGTAGCCCCGCCAGAAGCCGGAGCGGGGCGATCCTCGGTGCAGGGTCTCGATCAGGATCGCGAGCGACACCACCGCGATCGGAAAGAGAGAAAAGGGGGCGAATCCGAGGACGGTCCCGGCCCCCGCCCCTAGGGCGGCCACCATCGGGAGGGCTCTGCCGAGGGACCATCTCGTGCGGCGCGGGTGACTCGGATCGAGGGGGGTTGGGGGGTACATCTGGGCCGCCGGGGGCGTCGCTTGATTGGCGGCCCCTTCTAGCAGCCCGTGGGGGCCGGGTCAATTTCCATCGTGTGAAGGCGTCCGCCCTCAGTCGTAGCGGGTGTCCTTCCAGCGCCGCAGCGCGGTGAAGACCTCCGCGTGGCCCTGCAGCGGTCGCCCCGCGAAGCCCTCGGCCGCGGCCTTCACCCCCGGCTCCCCGGTGCGCAGGAAGGGGTTGGTCGCGAGCTCCAGGGCGAGCGGGGAGGGCACCGTGGGCAGGCCCAGCGCCCGGGTCTTCCGGGCCTGGATCTCCCGCCCGGCGAGCGCCGGGCTGTCCGGCTCCACCCAGCGGGCGAAGCCCAGGTTCGCCAGGGTGTACTCGTGGGCACAGTAGCAGAGGGTCTCGGGATCCAGGTCGGCGATGCGCCGCAGGGAGGCGGAGAGCTGCTCGAAGGTGCCGTCGAAGACCCGGCCGCAGCCGGCGGCGAACAGGGTATCCCCGCAGAAGAGACACCCTGCGCCGAGGAAGCCGATGTGGGTCGCGGTGTGACCCGGCAGCTCCAGGACCTGAAGGCGGGTCGCGAGCCCGGGGGGCTGCACCCACTCCCCTTCGCCCACCTGGTCGGTCAGGTTGCGGATGCGCGGGTCCCTGGGACCGAATACCCGGAGCGCGGGCAGGGCCTCCCGAAGCTCGGAGAGTCCCCCGACGTGGTCCCCGTGGTGGTGGGTGATGAGGGCGGCGGTGAGCCGGAGCCCCTGGCGTTCCAGGGTCTCCAGCACCGGGTCGGCGTCGCCGGGGTCCACGACCACCGCGGCCCTTCCGGGAGGCTCCGCGAGCAGCCAGATGTAATTGTCGTCGAAGGCGGGGATGGGGCTGATCTGGAGCATGGTGAAAGGACGTCGACGGCGTCGGGGAGTCGGCCTCGGCGCTCGGTCTCAGCGCAGCCGACCCGACGGCAGGCCCAGCAGGGGGAGGGTCTTGCCGTTGATGGTCAGGAGCCCGTCCGCCAGGCGGAAGGCGGAGACGATGCGACCCTCCCTCAGGGAGACCCAGCCGTCGTCGAGCCAGCTCTGAAGCCGGGAGGGCTGTGCCCCGGTCTTGGACCCGAGCCCCTCGCCGGTGGCCCAGCGGCGGGCCAGGGGCTCGGGCAGATCGATCTCGCCCTCGGCCTGGATGGCCGCGATCCAGTCCGACGGCCGGATGGGATTGAGGCCAGGACCCTTCGCCGCGTTGCTCCCCGGCTCAAGCGACAGGTCGAGACGCGCGCTCAGGGGGCCCTCCGGGGTGTCCATGTGGAGCGGATCGATGGAGATCCGCGGCTGCGTCGCGGCGAGCCGCGGCAGAACCTGGGCCAGCAGAGCCGCCCCGAGCAGGCCCCGCATGGGGCGGGGGACCGCACCCGATGAAAAGGTCGCGAGGGAGCTGGCCAGCTCGGCAACCGCCTCCCCGTCCAGTCGCTCGGCGGTGATCCCCAGCCGGGGCTCCCGGTAGAGGCGGTCCCCGAGGGTCAGGCCCCGGGCCTCGGCCTGCGCCCGCAGGTCGATGGGACCGGGGAGCGGATACCGCGGTGCCCGTGTCCCGGGCGCGCTCGTCCTGCCGGTCAGGTCGCCGGGCTGCGCCCGGGCGGGACCGATGAGGGATCCCCCCTTCGTCTCGGGAGCCCCGGGGTGGATCCCCGCAGGTGCTGATCGCAGCTCGGAGGTCAGGCGCAGGTCCGCCACCGTCGCGACCGGTCCTGCCGGGGTGGACAGCGCCAGCTCCGGTAGATCGAGATCCAGGCCCAGGGTGCGCGAGAAGGGGTCGAGCCGCAGGCTGCCCGTGAGCTCGCCGTGACGGAGTCGATGGTCCCCCTGGCTGCCGGTGGTGTCCCCGGCGGGGACTTGGAATCTGGACAGGGTCTTGCCGCTGGCCCCGAGCTCGGTGGTGACCAGCAGCGGCGGCGCACTCGGGTGGTCTGGCAGCTTCACCTGGCTGTGGATGCGGGCGAGCGACGGCGGAAGACCGGAGCTCAACCAGTGGAGTGGTCCCTGCTCGATCCGGCTGTCGATCCGAAGGTGCAGCGGGACCGCGCCTTGGGTCTCCGGGCGGGGGCTGACGGCGAGCTCCATGGAGGCATGGGAGTGGAACCAGCCCCGCTCGTAGTGCTCCGACAGGACCGAGCCGGGCGGCAGGGCCGACAGCAGCTCCCCGAGGAGCTCCCGGTAGGCC